>CANHCM010000101.1 GCA_947459155.1 Bacteroidota bacterium
AAAAGAATGGCCAGTCCAACATACACGAGGTATTGCCAATAGTCGGGAGGCACAGTTGCCAGTCCGCGGATGTCTTTGATGGCCTTCGTGGTATCTACGCGTTCTACCAGAACTTCAATGCTGAGGGCATCGGAAACAATCGATTGAGTATCGCCGCCCGGCTTGAAAAAGCCGAAATCGAACACGGGCAGAACATGTCGACCCGAATCGAATGAGGTGATGATAAGCTTCTGACTGTATATCAAAGGTTTATCAGGCAAACTGAGCGTATCGAGGGTATCGCGCCGAACGATGTCGAAATGGGGACCGAGGCTATCGGGGAATGTGGGCCAAATGACTTTCTGTCCATCGAGGGGCTGAGCCTGTAGGTTGAGCTCGATTTGCTCGCCGAGCCGAATACGGTAGCTTCCGGCTTGCACAGAGGCTTTCTGCGCCACGACTGATGTGGCAAAAATCGAGAACAGTAAACAAAACAACCAAACGTTTTTCATTGGGCTCCTCTTCGTTTTAAAAGGTTACTCAATGGGGTAATCCAGGAGCGATCGGTTTGGAGCACGGCCATGTCGACGCCGGCGCGGGCGAAGCTGTTGCGCAGGGCTTCGTCGTGCTTGCGATAGTTCAGTTCGTAGCTTTTCCGCACGGCCCTGTCGGAGGTGTCTATCCAGCGTACATCGCCGGTTTCGGCGTCGAGGAACTGAACGAGCCCCACGTCGGGCAGTTGGACTTCGCGGGGGTCGACCACCTGGAGGGCTACCACATCGTGTTTACGGGCGGCTATCTTGAGGACATCGTTGAATCCGGGCGACTGGAAATCGCTGAGCACGAAGGCGGTACAGCGCTTCTTGGTTACGTTGGTGAGGAACCGCAATGCCTCGGCCACGTTGGTTTTTTTGTGTTCCGGGCGGAAGTCGATGAGTTCGCGAATGATACGTAGCACATGCGATTTCCCTTTTTTGGGAGGAATGTATTTCTCGATTTTGTCGGAGAAAAAAATCACCCCAACCTTATCGTTGTTTTGAAGCGACGAAAAGGCGAGTACAGCGCAGACCTCGGTAACGAGTTCCATTTTAAACATGCGCTGGGTACCGAAATCGTTGGAGCCACTCACGTCGACCACAAGCATAATGGTGAGCTCCCTTTCTTCTTCAAACACCTTTACATAAGGGTGGTTGAACCGGGCGGTAACGTTCCAGTCGATGGTACGAATATCGTCGCCGGGCTGGTATTCGCGCACCTCGCTAAACGACATTCCGCGACCTTTAAACGCACTGTGATACTGGCCGGAGAAGAGCTCCGACGAGAGTCCGCGGCTTTTGATTTCGAGCTTGCGTACCTTCTTCAGCAGGTCGTTTGTTTGCATAATGGCCTTGTTTTCAACACTATTTAGGATGAACAGACGCAATCGGTTGCAGCAGCTACCTTAATCAAGGTACTTCAACCGTATTGAGGATTTCCTGGACAATATGCTCGGTAGTGATATTCTCAGCTTCGGCTTCGTAGGTGAGTCCGATTCGGTGGCGTAAAACGTCGAGACAAACGGCACGTACATCTTCCGGAATTACGTATCCACGGCGGCGGATGAACGCATAAGCCTTGGCGGCATGGGCCAGACTGATGGAGGCTCTTGGGGAGCCCCCGAAAGAAATGAGTGGCTGGTATTTGGCCAGACCTGCCTCGGCGGGGAAGCGTGTGGCAAAGACGATATCGACGATATAGTTCTCGATTTTCTCATCCATGTAAACCTCCCGAACTACTTGTCGTGCTCTGATGATTTGCTCCGGGCTTACCACTTTGGAAGGCTTAGGGAATTCGGCCGCCAGGTTCTGGCGGATGATTTTTCGTTCATCTTCCCGATTAGGATAGCCGATCACGATTTTTAGCATGAAACGGTCAACCTGGGCTTCAGGCAAAGGGTAGGTTCCCTCCTGCTCTACCGGGTTTTGGGTCGCCAGTACAAGGAATGGCTCCGGCAGTTTATGGGTGGTTTCTCCAATGGTCACCTGACGCTCCTGCATGGCCTCAAGCAAGGCGCTCTGCACTTTTGCCGGAGCACGGTTAATCTCGTCGGCGAGGATGAAATTGGCGAACAGAGGTCCTTTACGCACGGTAAATTGCTCCTGCTTCTGGTTGTAAATCATGGTGCCCACCAAGTCGGCCGGCAGCAAATCGGGCGTAAACTGTATCCGGCTGAAGGCGGCATCGATGGTTTGGGCCAGCGATTTAATGGCCAGGGTTTTAGCCAAACCGGGAACGCCCTCCAAAAGCAGGTGTCCGTTGGCCAAAAGCCCGATTAAGAGGCGATCGACCATGTATTGCTGACCAATGATTACTTTTTCTAACTCGAGTTTGAGCAGCTCAATAAAGGCGCTCTCCCGTTCAATTCGCTCGTTAATTTCCCGAATATCTGTCATAGTCTATAAAAGTCGCGCAAAGAAAGTATAACGCGACCGAAGGGTCAAGATGCAGAATTTTAAAAAATGTTAATGATGCATTCCGGCAATTTATCAACAGAATACATCACACCCGAACTGCCCTATTCGCAGTAGGTTCGGGCGGTGCCGTTCACGGTTTGAAAGGTGTTACCGTCGGTGTTTGTTAATTCTTCACCACACAACTCTCCAATCGAGGTAGTCACTTTCTCGCCGGTTTCTTTATTGGTTTCCTCAGTAAAACATTCTCCACACTGTTCTTTGCTGCACGAGCCCAGCGAAAGCGCGCTGAGCAACACTACTCCTATTCCAATGCGTTTCATGAAGTTTACAAGCTGGGATTTTGAAATCAGGCTCTAAATTAAACAATTACAGTTTTAAAAACACAGGCGCGATAATTTTCCGTAAACTGCATTTATTCAACGAGTTAATCCCCATTCAATCAAAATTGCCCGGGTCGAGAACCAATCCACTGATGCCGCAAATAAGCCACTTCCTCCTTTTCGTTCGGGCTGTGAATGGTCGACCGGCACCGCATGGCCCATGCCTTCGAGGGTAAATAAAACAAGCTGCGCGGTTTTGGCTTCATTCAGGCTAAATTGCCTTCGGCGGATGCCATCGCGTGGCGCACTCGCTTCCTCTTCTGCCGTTTCGCTGCGTGTCCAGGCGAGATACTGCTTTCTAAGCCCTTCCTGATGGGCGACATGTACAACCGGGTCGGAGGTTCCGTGAATACTCACAAGGCTTGGGAAAGGACCGGAATAGCGTCGAATGCGTTCGGGCAGGAAGCCCAGCATGATTTCGGCAGGGTATGTATTCGACTGCTGCAGATACGTGGCCGCACTCAACATCGAATCGTGGTATTTAAACGCCCCACCGGCCAAAACGGCGCCCGCCCGAAAGAAATCGGGGTAATTGTAGAGCATCGCTAAAGCCATCGCCGCGCCGGCCGAAACCCCGTACACATAATTGCGCGTACCCGAGTATTCGCGACGAAAGGCCTGAGTGGCAACATATATCGAGTGCATCTCGCCCCCGAATGGCTCCACATCATTCGCCAAAAACCAATTGAAGCAGTCGCCCATGTTGTTGAGCTTCTTTTGCTCGGGAAACAGTAGCAGCAATCCAAGCTCATCGGCCAATGTAGTCCATCCCGCAAGGGCATTGATTTGCCGGGCATCCTGACCACAACCATGAAGTACAATCACCAAAGGCGCATCGGGATTGTTGAGTGCCGCAGGGGGCACATATCTGAAAAATGACAGTTCGCCGGGATTATCGCCTTCGTAGTTAAACCGCTCCAGTTGCCCAATCGCAGGCATTCGACTGAACAGCAAAGCACAAAGCAACAGTATGCGCATCAGCAACCTATGCGTTCGCGTACCTGATACTGATTGCGGTCGTGCCCGTTGCGGGCGATGAGCTCACCGAGAAAGCCGGCCAGGAAAAGCTGTGTGCCGATGACCATGAAAAAGAGTCCGAAATAAAACACCGGACGATCGGTCATTCGGTAGGCTTGATACACAAACTTGGCAAAGGTGAGGTAGCCTGCAATCACAAAACCGATGAAGAAGCTGAGGGTTCCCAGCAGCCCGAAAAGGTGCATCGGACGTTTGCCAAAGCGCGACACAAAGGTGATGCTTAACAAATCGAGGAAGCCATTGATAAAGCGTTCCCAGCCAAACTTGGTGGTTCCGTATTTCCGGGCACGGTGCTGAACCACTTTCTCGCCAATTTTCTTAAAACCGGCCCATTTGGCCAGCACAGGAATATAACGGTGCATCTCGCCATACACCTCAATGTTCTTTACAACCTCATGCTTATAAGCCTTTAAGCCGCAGTTGAAGTCGTGCAGATAAATTCCGCTCATTCGGCGGGCCGCCCAGTTAAACAGCTTGGTCGGCAAGGTTTTGGTGATAGGGTCGTAACGCTTTTGCTTCCAGCCCGAAATGAGGTCGAACTTCTCTTCCTGAATGAGGCGGTAGAGCTCGGGAATCTCGTCGGGACTGTCTTGCAGGTCGGCATCCATGGTGATCACCACATCGCCTTCGGCCGCTGCAAAACCAATATTCAGAGCGGCCGATTTGCCGTAGTTCCGTCTGAAGCGAATGCCTTTGAGTTTGTTGTTTTGGGCACTCAGGGTTTGGATGACCGACCAACTGTTGTCGGTACTACCGTCATCCACAAAAAGCACTTCGTAACTGAAGCCATGCTGCTGCATCACTTTGTCGATCCATTCCGACAATTCGGGTAGCGACTCATCCTCGTTATACAGAGGGATTACAATCGAGATATCGGGCATTAGAGGGTGTCTTTTTCGAAGGAGTTCTCCGGTGCTTTGCGAAAGAAGATCGATACGATCAAACTGATGATTAGACCTGAAACTCCGTATTGCACCAATGGCCCGTAGGCAAACTGCAAGGGTGAGGAGTTTTCCTGCATTTGATCAATGGCTTTTTCAACTACGTCGTCGGGAACCTTTGAAGCCTCCATCATTTCCTGCGTTTGGATGATGAGCTCCTCGAAATAGGTTTTGTCGATAAGGGTAACGAGCAATAACATGAAGGCGCCGTAAATCAATCCTGAAGCGATTGAAATGAGGGTTCCCAGGCTTACCCCTTCGCCGTAGTTCATCCAGCCATTCAGCTCTTTGTCGCGATAATTGCGGATACTCAGCACGAGCGCTACAATAAACAGCGAACCGGTGATGATGGAAAAGAAAAAGGAGACATAAAGTCCGGCGAGGTATTGAATGGTTTGAATAAACACCAGCATCAATCCGGTGTACAATCCGTAACGGGCTGCGGCCTGGAGTGTAGATTTGCGTTCAGTAGGTTCCGACATAATTCGCTTGGGTTAACGAGACATAGGTTGAGGAATTGCCAAAAGTAGGAGAAAAATCATCGTGGCCGAAGTGATTAGGCTTTACGGACAAATTCAGACTTCAAGGCCATTTGTCCGAAGCCTTCGATACGGCATTCGATGTTGTGATTGCCCTCGTTCAGCTTGATGTTTTTCACCTTGGTTCCGGCTTTTACGGGCTGGGGCATTCCCTTAACGGGCAGGTTTTTCAATACGATCACCGAGTCGCCATCGAGCAATCGGGTGCCGTTGGCATCGATAACCCATAAACCGGTCTCAGGAACCAAGGCCTCATTTTCCATCCACTCGTGGCCGCATTCGGGACACATAAAGCTGCTGCCGGTAGCGTAGCCGTAGGGCGACCGACATTCAGGACAAGCCATTGAATCTTCCATTTCGGGTTTGGTTTTATGCTTCAGCAGCGATGATGGTCATCCAAAGCTTTATTTACGGCAACCACAGGTGTGACCTTGAAAGCAACCGGTTTCTTCATGAAAATGGAAGTCGTTGTTGCCAAACTCCTGCTCGAAATAAAAGGGCATCCGTTTTCTGTTTCCGGTGATGAGTTCCTGCATGCTCATGGCTTCGAAAAGTCGGCCATTGGCTACGGTGTACTTGATGGTTCCGATATGGTCGAGGTTGATAAGCGGATTTTCGTCGAGGACAATGAAGTCGGCCAGTTTACCCACTTCCAGCGAGCCAATCTGGTTTTCCATACCGATGTAGTGTGCTCCGTTCATGGTTGCGCAACGCAAGGCTTCGAGATTGGTCATCCCGCCGGAGGCGAGCATTTTCAACTCCCAGTGCGCCCCCAAACCTTGAATTTGTCCATGCGCGCCAAGGTTCACTTTTACCCCGGCATCGTTGAGTTTTTTGATGCTGCGGGCCACATGCATGTGACCGTTCCGGTATTCATCGTCGGGCACCATGGTACGGTGGCGTGCCCGCGGATCGACCAAAGCGCGTGGTGTGAAGTTGAGCAGGCGCTGGTTTTCCCACACTTTTTCGTTCTGGTAGTAGAAATACTCCCCGTTCACTGAGCCGTAATTCACGATTAAGGTTGGGGTATATCCTGTTTTGGAGGCGCCCCAAAGTTTAACCACATCGCTGTAAAGGTCGTGTACCGGCAGATTGTGCTCAATGCCGGTGTGGCCGTCGAGAATCATCGAAAGGTTGTGTAAGAAATGCGAACCGCCCTCAGGCACCACATTCATTTTAAGCTCGCGAGCTGCTGCAATCACCTGTTGGCGCTGGTTTCGGCGAGGCTGATTGTAGCTTTTTACGCTAAATGCCCCAAAAGCTCGGGTACGGCGCAGGGCAAAACGGGCGTCGTCGAGGTTGTTGATTTGCGCCCTGAAATCGCCATCTGCACCGTAAAGAATGATGCCGGTCGAGAAAATTCGTGGACCAATCATTTGTCCCGACTTCACCATCTCGCTTTGCGAAAACACCATCTCAGTATTTGAAGATGGATCGTGCGTGGTTGTAACGCCAAATGCGAGGTTGGCGTAGTACGACCATTGTTGCTGCGGACTTAAACCATGGCGGAACGTGCCCAGGTGTGCATGCACATCGACCAAACCGGGCATGATGGTTTTCCCACTGCAGTCGATGATTTTTGTCCCTTCGGGAAGGCTTACCTTTTCGGCCGGGCCTACCGCCTCGATGCGGTTGTCGCGTACCACAATTGTCCCGTTTTCAATCACTTCGTCGCCTTTCATCGAGATGATTCGCGCGTTGGTATAGGCGAAAAGGCCTTTGGGCTTATCGTGCGCCAATTTTAAACCGATGGAAGCTCCTTCCGAAACGGGTTTGAACGTGGTTTCCTGCGCTTTGTCTTTCAGAAAAAAGCCATCCACATTGGTGCTAAAATAAGCCTCGCCCAAAGTCCAGTGGAGCTGGGTGGTGTCGGACCAATGCAGACTAATTCCGGCCTCTGTAGAAAGCAGTTTAACAGGATAAGCTGAAGTGCTGTTGCTCAGGTCGATAGCCTTACCTGTTTGAATAAATGGTGTAACATATACCTTGAAGAGCTCGGTAAACGCGAGATATCGGTTATCAGGGCTTAAGGAATAGCTGTTGGCATATTTGGAAGTGTAATGGGTAATGACCTGGTTACCTGTTAAATCGCAGCTTTTGAAGGCTTTTTCCAAGGCACCGAAAAGGTAGCCACCGGTTTGAAAGAAGATGCGTTTGCTATCGGCCGAAAAACGCGGATACTCGCCGTCGACCTCGAGCAGCGTATGGGTTTTGGTGGAAAAGTCGTACAGATAAATTCCGGGGTTTGTGCAGTGGGCAAAGCCCTGATGGTCGTTCCCTTCTTCTTTCGCGTACACCAAATAGCGGCCGTCGGGCGAAAGTGCCGGTGTTCGGTAAATGCCTTTTTCGGTGGTGATTAGCGTTGTTTGACCTGTGGCGGGATCGAGCAATTTTACGGCACCCATGGCGGTATCAGACCAGCTCACGTAGGCAATCCGGTCACTGATTGCCGACCAGCAGGGCTCAAATTCAAACTCCGCATTTTTGGTCAGCCGCGTAACATGTCCGTTGGGTAAAATCTTCATCCACAACTGGCCAACGGCGTTAAATACAAGTCGGCGGCCGTTTGGACTGGTGGCCGCGTTGCGGATGGTATTCACGGTAAAGCTGTCGGGAGCCGTTTCTTGCTGAAAACGAAGCGCTTCGGTAATGCTGTGGTTGGCTGTGAGGGTAAACGGAACAATAGACATTTGACCGCTCTGCACTTCGATTTTTCTGATTTTTCCTTGCGCCCAGATATAGATGTGGCGATCGTCGGGACTAAAACTAAAGTTAGTGTACACTCCAAACAGTGCCCAGGCCTCCTGTTGGTCTTTGCTGAGTTCGGTGTAGATAGGGCGTTCTCTCCCACTGGCGAGGTCGCGCACAAAAAGCACCGATTTATCCCGCACTCTTCGTACGAAAGCCAGGCTGCGATTGTCGTTCGACAATACTGGTCGGCATGCTCCACCGGGGCCTTGCACTTCGGTGCGTATTTTTCCGGTTTGCCGGTCAAGCCGGCGGATGGCATAAATCAGCGAGTTGGGGTCTTTGTTGTACTGAAAGTAGCCTCCCGGGTACATATCTTCCGAATAGTAAACATACCTACCATTGTTGGAAATGCAAGGTTCGCCGATGTCTTGCTGATCATTTTTCTTTTGCACGAGCTGCAATCCCGATCCGCCGCTGAGGTGGTACATCCAGATTTCGCCGGCCCCGGCCGAACGTGTGTTGGTAAAGTGTTTTCGGGCGATGAGGAATTGTCCATCGGCCGACCATTCGGCATTGTTGAGCAAACGGTAGTCTTCGTTGGTGATGGCCTTGGCTCCATTTCCTGATACATCCATCACCCAGATATTGTCGGCACCACCGGCATCGGAGGTAAAGGAGATGGACTTGCCGTCGGGCGAGAACCGGGGTTGCACTTCGAAAGCATAGCCTGAGCGCAAACAGCGGGCACTGCCACCTTCGGAGGGCATGATGTAGATATCGCCCAAAAGGTCGAATACAATCTGTTTTCCGTCGGGGCTCAGGTCCAGGTTCATCCAAGTTCCTTCGTCAACGGTAAACGAAAAGCTTTTGGCGGGAGCTCCGGGCGCGTTTACGTCCCAGGGTTTTGGCGCCCCTTCATCTTTCTTTTTTTGGCCGTGGACGGTGGATAGACTCAACACTGAAGCGAGTCCGAACAAGGCAAAATGCAATCTCATGTTGTTCGATTTTGGTGGCGGAAAGGTAGGAATAGTATTGTAGTATGAAAGGCAGGAAGGAAAATCGAAAAGGACAATCGCGGCTGAATCGCCTAAAGCAGTAGCGAAAGCTTAATCAATCTGTTTCTGATAAACCCGGTTGTCAAAATTCATCAGGTAATTCTGTTTCACCTGAATATGTAATGCATCGGGGTGCATCGGGTTGATAAGGTAATTGTATTCGTGGGGTACAATACAACTGGGTACTTTCAGGACTGCGGCCTCCTGAAAATGGATAAAGTCATCGCCAATACGCCTTGTGATTTCATGTGGAGGCTTAGCATTCCAGTTCT
>CANHCM010000102.1 GCA_947459155.1 Bacteroidota bacterium
CATAAAATATTGGATGAAGCCATACAGGAATTAAAAGAGAGCGACTTTAAAGAGTTATTCACCGAAGAGCTTGAGGAGAAAAAGAAAGTGTGGGTGAGCGATTGCCAGATTGATACAGATATGGAATTGTTAATTCCCGATTATTATGTTACCAATATTACCGAACGGCTTTTATTGTACAAAGAGCTTGACAGCATTGAGAAAGAAGAGGAACTACAACATTTTTCGGTGAAATTGAAAGACCGTTTCGGAGAGGTTCCTCAGCCTACGTTAGAATTGATTAATACTATACGATTGCGTTGGTTGGCGAAGGAATTAGGTTTTGAAAAAGTGGTATTGAAGCAGAAAACATGGGTGGGTTATTTTTTACAGAATCAACAAAGTTCTTATTATCAATCTCCGCATTTTTCGCGATTAATGCAATATATTTCCCGTCACCCCAACCGTGCGCGGATGAAAGAGAAGAACAATAAACTCACCCTGGTGATGGAGAATATTCGCACCATCGATCAGGCAGTTGCCGCCTTAAATGCAATGCGCACCGCGGTATATGTTGAAGTAAGCGAACCCCTTGCCTGATGCACGTTTTTTATTCTACTCTTATTCAAGGAAAGCAAGCCATATTGAATGAAGAAGAAAGTCTTCATTTGGCCAAAGTGTTGCGCCTTCGTGAGGGCGAATTGGTAGCGGTAATGGATGGCAAAGGATCTTATTATGAGGGTAGGGTAGAGCTGGTGCATGCCCGACATGCTACTATCAACAATCTTGAATTGCAGTTGTCATCAAAACCAAGGCCTTACATCCTTCATGTGGGTATTTCGCCTACCAAAATGATGGAGCGTTTTGAATGGTTTTTGGAAAAGGCTGTAGAAATAGGCATCGATCGAATAAGTCCATTACAAACAAAGCGCAGCGAACGCAGTGTTTTAAAGATGAATCGCCTTGAAAAAATTGTGTTGGCTGCGATGAAGCAATCCAAAACACCACTTTTTCCTCAATTGGACGAAATACGCAGTTTCGACCAATGGTGCAGCGATTCCGATTTACCTCAGGCCCGATTTATCGCTCACTGCATGCCCGGCGATAAGCCTTATTTAAGCCAACAGGCCTCAGGGCAACGCGAAGTCTGCGTGTTTATTGGTCCCGAAGGCGATTTCACCGCCGATGAGGTGCAATTGGCCATTCAACATGGCTTTCAAGCCGTATCGCTCGGCGAGAGCAGGCTACGCGCCGAAACCGCCGGCATCGTTGCATGTGCACAGATTCAAAGTATTTGGCAGAGCAATCTCCGATAATTCAGCTCTATGTTGTAGAATAAAAAAAGCCACTATAGTGGCTTAATTTGTGTGACCCCGGAGGGATTCGAACCCCCAACCAACAGAACCGGAATCTGTCATTCTATCCAGTTGAACTACGAGGCCAATCGGGGCGCGAAGGTAATAAAGATTCTCCTTCACGCAAGAATCGAATGTTAGTTCATATCCTTCAGCTTCTTTTCTAACTCAAAAAGCTCGTCACGTAAGCGTGCAGCTTCCATGAAATCCATTTCCTTGGCGGCTTTTTCCATGTTTTTGCGCGTTTGCGCGATGGCTTTTTGGAGCTGCTCCTTCGACATGTACTGCACAACCGGATCGGCAGCCACCGAGAATGTTTCATTCTCAACATAAGCGCGTTTTCCGCCTCTGCCCGACGATTCACCGCTACGGGCAAAAATACTCTCTGTCGATTTTTTGATTTGGGTTGGTGTAATCCCGTGCTTCAGATTATAGGCAATCTGCTTTTCCCTTCGCCGATTGGTTTCTTCAATGGTGCGCTGCATCGAATCGGTCATCACATCGGCATACATAATCACCCGCCCATTTACATTTCGGGCTGCCCTGCCCACCGTTTGTACCAACGAACGCTCCGAACGTAAAAAGCCTTCCTTGTCGGCATCCAGAATGGCAACAAGCGAAACCTCTGGTAAATCGAGGCCTTCACGAAGAAGATTCACCCCAACAAGCACATCAAACTTCCCAAGTCGAAGATCACCCAGAATTTCAACCCGTTCTAAAGTGTCCACATCCGAATGAATATATCGGCAACGAATATGCAAACGGGTCATGTATTTCGTCAATTCCTCCGCCATCCGCTTGGTTAAGGTAGTTACAAGCACCCGCTCATCGCGCTTTACCACCTCGTCAACGGCATCGAGCAAATCATCAATTTGGTTTTGACTCGGACGTATTTCAATCACCGGATCTAAAAGCCCTGTCGGACGAATGAGTTGCTCTACCACTACACCGCCACTTTCTGCAAGTTCATAATCAGCCGGTGTTGCACTCACGTAAATAATTTGATTCTGCAAGGCCTTAAATTCCTCGAACTTGAGTGGTCGATTGTCCATTGCTGCCGGTAAACGAAAGCCATATTCTACCAAGTTTTGTTTCCTCGATAAATCACCGTGGTACATGGCCCGGATTTGCGGAACCGTTACGTGACTTTCATCAATTACCATTAAAAAATCATCCGGGAAATAATCAATCAAACAAAATGGACGGGTTCCGGGTAAGCGGCCATCAAAATACCGCGAATAATTCTCAATTCCGCTGCAGTAGCCCAACTCCCGCATCATTTCCATGTCGTAATTTACGCGGTCCTCCAGGCGTTTTGCCTCCAAGAACTTGGTCTCTGATCTGAAAAAATCAACCTGCTTGACTAAATCATCCTGAATTTCATGAATAATGTCCAGCATTCCTTCCTTTTTCGCCACATAAATGGTTGAAGGGTAAATGATGACCTCCTCCAATTCTCTGTAAGTAGCGCCCGAAATAGGATCAATCGTTTCAATTTGTTCTACCTCATCGCCAAAAAAATAAATTCGGTAAGCGATATCCGCACTGCCAATGAACACGTCTACCGTATCTCCTTTTACCCTAAATGTTCCGTTCTTAAACTCCTTTTCAGTTCTGGAATACAGCGCACTAACAAGGAGGTGCAAAAATCGATTTCGACTAATGATTTCCCCACGTTTTAATTTAATGGTATTACTGCGGATATTATCCGGATTTCCCATACCATAAATGCAGCTTACCGATGAAACCACAATAACATCTCTTCGCCCTGAAAGCAAAGAGGTTGCAGTACTCAATCTGAGTTTTTCAATTTCATCATTGATCGATAAATCTTTCTCAATATACGTGTTGGTAACAGGTAGGTAGGCTTCCGGCTGATAGTAATCGTAATAGGAAACAAAGTATTCTACCGCATTTTCGGGAAAAAATGTTTTAAATTCCTGATACAGCTGAGCCGCAAGGGTTTTATTATGACTTAAAATAAGCGTCGGTCGGCCTGTCTCTTTAATCACGTTTGCAATCGTGAAGGTTTTTCCTGAACCGGTTACACCCAGTAAAACCTGTGCCTGATCTCCACGTTCAACACCTTCTTTGAGCTGAATTATGGCCTGGGGCTGGTCGCCGGTAGGAATAAAATCGGAAATGAGACGGAATGACATGTGGCAAAATTAGTACATCTGGACATCTGTGGCTGTAAGGAAGTGAGAAAACATTATTGGTGATGACATATCCTTACCTTGCCACTTTTTACCTTGCAATGATTTCAATCGAAAATCCGGTCAGACGCTCGCTCAAGCATGGTGATGAATCGCTGGCCATACGCAAGCTTCTCGACTTGAGTTATGAGTCGAAGAAAGCCGAATTTCAGCAAAAGGCCATCGAAATAAGTCGGAATTACCGGAAGAATGATAGCAATTCGTGGAAGGAACAAGCGGCCGCGCTGTCAGATCAAATTTGCAGCGAACCATTTACTCCTTTTAATCCCCAAAAGCTCATTCAGGCAGTTGGAATTTCAAAGAAATACAAAGGCTCCAATTTTAAACTTAATCCTGTAAACCTGGAGTTGAATCAGGGGGAAGTTTTTGGATTGGTTGGTGAGAATGGAAATGGGAAAACAACTTTGCTGCGCATTTTGGCCGGTCAGTTAAAATTAGATGAGGGTTCCCTTAGTTTTCCTTCATTCGGAGCGGTTGATGGCTTCTCGGTTCGAGGGCGGGTTGCGTTTATTCCGCAACGCATTCCGCGGTGGTACGGATTTTTGCGTGATAATCTCGTTTTTTCTGCGGCTTTATCGGGTCACTACGGCAACGAAAATACCTTGATGGTCGATTTTATGCTGGAGCGTTTGAACTTGGCACCCTATGCAAATCTTACCTGGGACCAGATTTCAAGCGGTTATCGTACACGATTCGAACTGGCACGAATTCTTTTATTTAAGCCGGGTTTATTAATTCTGGATGAACCGCTGGCTAATTTAGACATCAATGCTCAGCAAACCATATTAAGTGATTTGCGCGATTTGGCCATATCAAAGCGAAGTCCAATGGGCATAATTCTGAGTTCCCAGCAATTGCATGAAGTGGAGAAAGTGGCCGATGCCGTTATTTTTATCAAAAATGGTGGGTGCTTTTACCAATCGCAGTTGGGCGATATGAATGAGTCGGTTATCGAACTTGAAACCTCCGCTTCGCGCGAACAGTTAGAAGCCATCTTTTCGACCGATGATGTTAGAATTCGTTACAATGGCAGCTATTTCAGCCTGAGTTCCTCCAGTCTTTCCGGCACTGAGCTTCTTGAAGAGCTCATAAAAAATAAAATTTCTATTCAGTATTTCAGAGACATTACTCAATCCACAAAAAGATTCTTCAACGCATGATACGGAAATTGTTTTCACTCAATCGACCGCTTGTTCCAGGCTTTCTGAAGAAATTCGATGCAAAACTCATGGCCAATTATCCACTGATTTGGTCATTGCGCGTGCATTTGGTATTGTGGTATGCCTTAATTCTTTCATTGTTTACTTCCGCTTATTTTTATTTGAAACCGGATGATCCAAGACAAGATTCGGAAGTTTATTTTCCAATCAGCGTTATGGTCATCCTTGCCATAATAGCTACCGTAGTTTGGCTATTGTTTCTGCTTCGATTTAACGTCTTTAAACGATTTGGTCATTATAAATCGTTCCAAGGCTGCGTAAGTTTATTGGCCTACTTTATTAGTGCTCTGGCCATTTTCGCACTTCCGTTTTTGCCGTCTATCATCGAAGATCACCGCGCAACAAAAGCGTTTAATGCCAAAGAAATAGTCGAAGATGTGAATACCATGAATATTCACCTGGCTCATTTGACCTACGATTCACTAGTCACCGATTGGTACAGAGATACTGTATTGGTAAGCGATACCCTTGCAGAGCGTGGAAGAAATTATGAGAATGGGCCATACGCTGAGATTGAATACGGTTTAGATTCGGCTGGTTTTGGTAAGGTGGTGAATCGCATTTATTGCGGCAAGCGGATTATTGCAGGCGATAGCTTTCAGGTTTTAGCCAATAATTGTTTTGTTTTTCTAGAGGTTCCCGATTATCAAATCATAACTGTCGATAATCGTTTAGAATCTACAGGTGGTGTGGAATTTATTGAACCGGAATTACTCTATTTTAAGATTCACAAGGAACACGATCAAATCAAGCTCGATGAGGCTTCAAAGGCCTACTTTACATTGATGAATAGGTATAATAATCCTAAGCTTCCTTCTGAGTACAACGGAGAAGCCTTCGTGACTTCTTCCCATTACAGGGATGAGTTTGTTGCAAGAAGCTCATTCTACCTTCTTCCATATCGAATACAGGCTGTTGAGTCAGGTATAGAAAACATAACAGATCGACAGTTTTTAGTTTCTTCCTACAACCTCGACTTCATCTTACGCTTATGGCTTTACCCATCATTTTTCCTGTCTATACTGGTTTGGATGTTTAGGCACTCAACCACAAAGGTATTTTTCCTCTCTTTGTTGGTTGGGTTTATCATTTCAGTTTTGGTGGGTGTTTTCACGGCACTTTTCAATCTGAGCTTATCGGAGTCCTTGATTTTTCAGCTCATGATTTGGGGTGCTCTTCTCTCTCTTTCCTTCCTTTCTTCCAATGGAATGCGCAATGTTGTACGTGGTGTTGGATTGAATTTGGTTTTTTTAACTGTGTTTTTTATTCCATTGTTGGTTAATGTGATTTATTGGGAAGGAAAATCCGATTGGCCATATGATTATGGCATCTATTCTAAAGCCCAAGCAGCATCTATGTTCAGAGCAGAGTGGATTGGGGCGATTCTGGTACTGGTTTTTCTGTATTTTATCGCATTCCCACTTTACAGAAGTTGGTATTCAGCTCCGGAAGCATGATAAATCGGAGGTAGGTTTGGCGCTGTTGAAGTGCATCTGGTTTACCGGATACTTTCCTGAACGAATTGATCTTAGGAACTTCAAAAAGTCAAATTCGATCTTGGCTGTAAATTTAAGATTCGGGGCATTATGAAATGCCGGATTTTAACTCAATCAGAAACTGTTTGATTTTGTTGAGTTTTTCCGCAATCTCGGCTTCGCCTTCAACGCCCTCTTTACCGCCTTTTAACTTTTGTCTTGCCCCTTCCAGTGTGTATCCACGTTCTTTTACCAAATGGTAAATTGCTCTGAAATTTTGCAAATCTTCCTTGGTAAAAAGTCGATTACCTTTTTTGTTTTTTCGGGGTTTAATAATGTCAAATTCCTTCTCCCAAAAGCGAATGAGCGAAGTGTTCACCTGAAACAACTCAGCAACTTCGCCGATGCTGTAAAAGAGCTTGTCATTTTCTTCTTCAGAAAGCATAGTGTAAATATAGGAATTCAAATATAGCTTGTTCGACAATTGTTTTTGAGGAGCCGACTACCAAATTTGAGCAAAACAATCAAGCTATCGTGGAGGCATTCCCGGCATTGGTGGCCCTTCCGGAAAACGACCTTCTCGGTTTTCTGCTGCAATTGTTGGGAACTTTCTTAAGGTGTAAGTGAACGTCAGCATGAAGTAACGATTCAAAACTCTTGTTCTCACATCCTCAATATAAGTTTCCGTCACAGTCCTGTTAATGGAGTTGTTTTCATTTAAAATATCGAAGGCTGAAAGCTTAAGCTCCCCAGCCTGCCTTTTCATGAATTTAACTCCAATGTAGGCATTCCACAGTAAAAACTGCTGATCAAAACCACTACCTAAGCCTAAGAATTGATTGTAGGTGAAATCAGAATTAAGGACTAACCATTTTGTAGGCATCCAGTTAATCTTTGCATTTCCCGAATGAATCTGATAATTGTTGTTTAATTGTGGTTGCAGAGTATTGGTTACCGCATTCCAGCCACCGGTGTATGAAAGGGTAAAATCAATTTTTTCGCTGATGTTTGAAGCTAAAACCGCACCTGCAGTGTAGTTTGCTGTTGAAGTTTCATTCATTCGCCCATTGATCATTCCCGGAGTACGCAAATAGTTTCCGCCTCCCTGAATATTTAAGGTGCTTTTAATCCATTTCAGAGGCATGCTGTAGGTGAGCAAAGAGCGATAAGTCTGATACCCGTCTAAATTCACGGGTCTGCTCAATTGAGCACCCGGTCTCAGTCGAATTCCTCCATAAACAACGGTATCGCCGATTGCCACAAGAGATGCATTTCCGATGTAGTCGTTGGTCAGTGTTGCTGAGCCATTGAAAAATAACGAGCGTCCACTTTCCGTGCTGGTGGTACCAAAACGAACCGTAAGCGACTGCGACAATTCCTGATTTAAATCCGGATTTCCTGTGCTGAGCTGGAGTGGATTTGAATTATCGGGAACTGCTTGTAATTGAGCTACTGTTGGGGCGTTGGTATTGGTTCGGTAAAATATTCTAATGTTCGTCGACCTGCTAAATTTATAATTCAGCATGGCAAAAGGTAAAATGTTCCTAAACCGCCGCTCAAGTTCAAATGTGCTCGGAAAGAACTGATTGTTTTGGAGGGTGAATTCCTGAGCATTCACGGTAAGCACTCCCATTAACTTTAGCCCTCTGAGCCTCAACCCAACACCACCGCGCTGAGTGGTTTGCAAATTGTCGAATCGATTGCTCAAAAGAGAATCTAAACGGTTGAATTCGCCCGAGTCTGGATCTTTACGCAATGTGGTTCGATCGGAAAAATTAAATGTATGCGCGGGCGAATAATTCACAAAGAGCTGCAAAGCCTTGCCTAAGGGCTCGGTATACATCACATTGGCTGAGTAGGTTTGGCTATTGGCATAGTTCTCTCCACGCTGGCTAAATTCAAGTGTGCTGTCGGGTTGAAAAAATTGATTGGTAGTTCTCAATTGGCTGCCACCCGGCCTTTCCGACCAATCGAGATTTAAGGCTACCGAAACCGTTCTTCCTTGCTTTTTGAATTTATGTCGGTATAAAATATTGTTATTGACCGTGTACGGAGTATTGAAGCTGCTATTTTGTGTTTGCGTATTGCTCAATAATGAATCCGAATTTATTTGAGTATTCCCGTCGAGAATAGATGCATTTTGGTTGCCCTGCCAGGAAATACGCGGCGTGTAAATAATGGAGTTGAGCGAGTCGATGGTATATTCAAAACGCAGATTTAACCGGTGATTCAGATTATTGCTCCAGGAACTGTTGCTTTCTGAATATCGCTGTGAAGTCGTGTCATTCAAAAAGAAATTCCGGGCTGTTTGTTTATCGGTTTCGTTATAGGTATTGTTGAAGAAGTACGAAGCCTGTATTTTCAATCGTTTGGAAAGAGAATCGGTGTAATTGATCCCAAACGAATGCGTAGTATTGATTCCATTACTTTGACTCACCATAAAATTCGAAGGGTCATTAGCGCCAGGAACCATTCCCATCATTCTCATCATACCGCGCCCACCGCCGCCGCCCATGCCACCCATACCGCCACCACTACTTCCACCGGTGAGGCCAACCAGATCTTGCGATGAAAAATTCTGCTGGTTAATGTTATTGCTCTGACCCAAAATAGTAATTCTACGGCTGCCTTTAAATCGATTGTAATTTAATCCTGCATTAAATCGATTTTCTGAACCAGCTCCCGCATAGAATTTCCCAAAACTGGCATCTTTCAGGCCTCTTCCTCTGGTCACTACGTTGATGGCTTTACGTGCATTCCCATCATCGAAACCGGTGAATTGGGCCTGGTCACTCAGTCGATCAAAAACCTCAATCTTCTCTACCACTTCGGCCGGTAAATTCCGAAGTGCCATCGAAGCGTCATCCCCAAAAAACTCCTTACCATCAATCAATACCTTTTGCACGTTTTCTCCACCCACTTTTGCCTGACCATTTTCAACAGTAATTCCGGGCATTTTTTTAACGAGGTCTTCCAGCGTTGCATCCGGATTGGTTTTAAATGCATCCGCATTGTATTGCACAGTGTCGCC
>CANHCM010000103.1 GCA_947459155.1 Bacteroidota bacterium
AGGAACTATGCCAAATCATTCCTCGGCTATCACACTCGAATGACGTCTAAAATCGCTGCTCATACAATGCTACAATACTTGAATTCGCAGGCAAACAGACCACTTAATCGAATCAAACATGCTTTGGTTGCTTAACCGCGCAACGCGTATGGAATTTAATATTTTATATCGCATCAAAGAGAAAAAAGTACCCTATGACCTGATACTTGTAATTCTCAAGGATCGGAAAACTGATGATAAAATCATACAGGAATTTATTAGAAAAACAAGTGTAAAATAGCATTAGACATACGAAACTGTCATTTTAACATGGCTACTACATTTTTAAACCCGTTTCAATCATAATTTTAAATGACCGCTATTCAAAATTTACAGAGGCAAATTGAATTAATTTGAGAAAGGTAATTCGCATCAAAGTGACTAAACCCAAAAATTCACCATATCTTTCGCTAAGGGTAAATTATGGTTCGAACCTCAATTCTCACGGCGCTGATAGGTATTATCGGGCTTCTCTGGAACGGGTGCAAAGGGAAAATTAACACAAAAACTCACGAAGAATTTAAGCCATTCTTTGCTGAGCAAAATGTGGAGGGTTGCTGTATGATTTATGATCCGCAGCAGCGAGTGGCGCATGTATACAACCCAACACTGGTAGAGCAGCCATTTACGCCGGCCTCGACGTTTAAAATTTTCAATTCGCTGGTGGGCTTGGAAACCGGCGTTATTCCTGATATTGACTTCGTAATTCCCTGGGACAGCGTGCAGCGTGGAAATCAGCAATGGAATCGCGACCATGATTTACAACAGGCGTTTAAAAACTCAACGGTTTGGTATTATCAGGAGCTTGCCCGACGTGTGGGTCCAAAAACCATGCACCATTGGTTGCAAAAATCACGCTACGGCAATGCCGATACCAGTGGTGGCATCGATCAGTTTTGGCTTAGAGGTGGACTTCGCATTTCGGTGAAGGGACAAATTCAATTTCTGCAAAAACTGCAAGACGGAAAACTGCCATTTTCAAAGCGGAGTGTGGAACTTGTGAAATCAATTATGCACAACGCCGATACTTTGGGTGGAATCATGCGCGGAAAGACCGGCTGGGGCGTACAGGGTCAAACCGATATTGGTTGGTATGTGGGTTATTTCGAAAAAGGTAAGGAGGTGTTTTACTTTGCCAATTGCATTCAAACCAACGATTCGAACCACAAAAACTTTGGAGCTGCGAGAGTGCAGATTATTTATCAGGCTTTGCAATCGCTTGGTATTGCTTCAAAGGATTAAATTGAAGCCTAAGCTTTTAAACAATTTCACAAAACCACTGAACACGAAAGACGAAAAGCAGGCTTGCTTACTTCAATCAACTAAAGAGCATGTAAACACTGATAAAACAAACAGAAAAATACCTATTAAATCAACAATAGAGGTTTCTCACTACTTCAACACAAGCATCATATTTAATTCTAAAGCCTAAAAATAATTAGCCTTTTTATTTCCGGGCAAAACCATAGGCGATATACTTCCAATTGCGGGGTGTTATAAAATTAAACAGTAGCGTATCGAGCCATGAAAGAATTCTACGTTGTTTCTCTGATCGTCCGAATGTAGCTGCAAAGCCATTTGTATGAATTGCATGGGCAGAAAAAGGTACTAAGCACCGTTCCAAATCCGGTACGCGAACATATCGCCAACTGCGGCCCCAACGTACAAAACGACGACGAAAAAAGCGATGGATGGGCGAAGCTTCAATATTCTCTGCAAACAACAGTATTCCTCCCGGTTTCAGGGCTTTGTAGATTTCTTGAAAAACCCGCTCCTGAGCCTGCTTATTATCGTTACGGCCAATTCCACCCAAAATGGATTTAAAAACAATAACATCGAAGTGATTTTCGTAGGGAATATTTAAGGCATCAAGATTGGCATATTCAATCTTTTCCCTTAAAGAATACGCTTGATGCAAGGCTGAAGCCCGTTCCTCTACTCCTTCCAAATCGCTGCACAATACTTGTTGACCATTTAAGGCCATCCACAAGGATAATCCACCCTGATTTGCCCCCAATTCCAAAGCGCGTCCATCCTTTTGCCATTGAACAACCCGCTCCCAAAAGCGCAAAGCTGTGGACCATGAGCGCACATCCCACTGTAAAATGGCTTGTTTTAATTTCTCAGACATTACTACTTTCAAAATGTATGGATAAAATAAGAATCACGATTGGTCATCAAACACCGCCTAAATTGCGCAGGCGGGTCTCCAATTTTGGCCATAATTCAAGATATTTCGCTGCGGCTGCGCGATATTGAATACTATATCTTCTCAGCTGTAATTGCTCCCACCAAAGCAAAGAGACCCACGTGACTCGGGGCCAAAGCGGAAGCAGCAACAAGAACCACGGAGTCATCAGCGCAGCCAAAAGAATGCTCACCAATAAATAGGATAAATAACTCAATAAAGCCCCTGAACCAAACATTACTGAGGCTTTAAACTGCCTGGCCTTGCGGGTTTTATCGACAGCCTTGTTCGCCAAAGGTAGTACCGGTAAATGAATTAACGCACAAAGAATGGCCGGAAAAAACCATGCACATAAAAATGCGGTGTTCCAATTGGGCACTCTTCGAGGGTGAAATCCAAGCGGAATTCCGGTTTTTTGCCAGGCTTTCTCGAGCAATTCGGCTTGTTCCAATTGATCCAGAGCGAGCGCTTCTTCTTGAAAAACACTGAGAAAATCCTGCTCATCGCGAAGTCTCTTTCCACTGTTAAACCGAGCTGAAAAATAGGAAAACCGATAGGGCAAACGGTGAATATTCAGCATGACTTCAGCGCCCAAATCCCAGTCTTTATGCGGAATGATTAACAACTCATTCCGCATGGCTTCGGTAAGACGTTCATTAAAAATTCGAACGGCTTTGGCGGGCTCTGATTTCCAAACCGGTTGTAAATCGTGCGATTCGATGGCCTTTCCGAACGACACCATCAGTTCTGACCGAAATTGATAGGGAGCTGTGTAATTAATACCCACCGGAACTACAGCCAAATTTGACACCCAGTCGGAAGCCCCAAAATAAATGCGTGCTGTACCTTTTTTCAGCGCCCGCAGTCGCTTTTCGACTACGCAGTTGCCTTCGGAAAAAATGAGAATAATCTCTCCTCTCCTCAGCAAATCGTAGCATCTGGCAAAGGTCTCCTGGTTTTTATCGAGATTTTCGGTGCCTTCCTGCAAACGATAAATGGGAATCATATTCAACCGGCTCAAAATAAAGCGGGCTGCAGGTTTTCGAAACACATCGGAACGCACCAGAAAGTGAATCCGGCGTTTCAAAATCAAGGCAACTACAATGGCGTCGAGGAACGAATTGGGGTGATTGCAAGCCAACATAACAGGCCCTTTCCGAGGCACATGGGTCAGGCCATCCACAAACACACGCCTGAAGTGAATGCGCATCCAATAGCGCATGATCCAATGTAAAAATGCGTACAGCAAGCCGGAGGAGTTTTCGGCAAAGCTAATCAACCCAATTGTTTTTAGCTACCCAGCCACAATTTGAATTGGGCGGCACGCTCACGACTTACCGCAGCGCCAGAATGCTCTTCAATCGGTGGATTGAGCTCCAGCTTAAGCTTTCCATGGAAATGCAGGGCTACTTTTCCGATGGCCTCCCGTTGCACCAACAGCGAGCGGCTACAGCGAAAAAACTGAGTTGGATCCAATTCGCGTTGCAATTCATCCAGCGACTGACTGAGCCAGAATTGCCGGCCATCCAACGTACTCAATTGCACCATTTTGTCTTCGGCCCTAAACCAGGCCAACTCTTCACAATCCAGCGAAAACATCTCATCGCCTTTATTCACCAATAAACGGCGACGATAACTATTCGGCTGAAGCTGCTGAATTAAGGTTTGTATAGCCAATTGTGCCGACTGTCCTGAGAAACGACGGTGTTTTTCTAAAGCTCTCCGCAGGTTTTCGGGTTCAATGGGCTTTAACAAGTAATCGATGCTATTTAACTCAAAGGCACGCAAGGCATGCTCATGGTAAGCTGTAGTAAATATGACAGGACTATTTACGACAACCCTTTCATATATGGCAAAACAACTTCCATCGGACAATTCAATATCCTGAAAAATTAAATCAGGTTGAGGATTGGCATTTAACCACTGAACGGTTTCGTCGATGCCTTCTGTGAAGGCCAATTTGGCCTGACCATAGCCTGCTTCTTGCAAAAGTCGCTGCATTCGTCGCGCCGCCAGAGGCTCATCTTCAACAATTAAAATAAGCATAATTTTTCTAAGGTTGAGGAATTACGGGAAGTGTAACCCGAAAAAAACCGGAATCAGACTCAATGTGTATGGGTAAATGTGCAGCCAAAGCATACCTTTTTCGGATGTTTTCCAGACCAGTGCCTGTTCCGGGAGGTGCATTTTTTTTGGGCATTCGTGTATTTTCCACCACAATTCTATCGTCTTGCAGTGCAATTCGGATATTCAATCGCTTTTCAGCCGAAATTGCATTGTGTTTCTCTGCATTTTCAACGAGCATTTGCAAGGCCAGCGGTGGAATTAAGCTGTTTTCCGCCTCCAGCGGGATGTCGACTTGCAATACAATACGCTGATCGTAGCGTTGGTTGAGTAAAAAAACATAATCCTTTACCAAATCCAACTCAATACTCAATGGCACCAAGGCTTCCTGATTAACTTGAATGACATACCGATAATAATTCGAAAGCTTTTGTACAAAGTTTTTGGCGGTATGGGGCGACTCGTCAATTAAGGCGATTAAGGTATTGAGGCTGTTGAATAAAAAATGAGGCCCAACTTGATTTTTGAGTGTTTCGAAATGCGAACGGAGGGTTTCTTGTTTTAAGCGTTCTTTATCGATGAGTGTATCGCGATACAGTCTGAAAATCGCAACACCTTCGGTAAATGTGTTGATGAGCAGTGAAATTAAAATGGAAAGCGCGGTATTGCTGATGAGTTGCTCGCGGGTAACTTCAGCACCGGCAAGGCCGAAGAAAAACAGGGTAAACGGAATGGTTAAAGCAATCGCAATAATGAGAATTGCCGGTATTTCAACGAGAATTCTCCGAACGCGATGTGTTTCCCAAGGGAGGTAACGATTGAGTACCAGGAACATCAGTCGGAATGAAACATACAATAAGATGCTGATGGAAACGGAAAACAAAACATTCCGAATTAATGTACTCTGTAGGCTATCGATTTGGTTAACCAGCGCGTAATAAGAGGCAATGATGATTCCCAAACCAACCATCAGCATCAAATCGCTGAGAATACTGAGTGGACCTGTGCTGAAAATTCCGCTTATCGGCTCTTTTTGATCTTCCATGGCGAAACAAAATACGCTTTATTGCTGAATGCTGGCTTTCGGACGGGTGTATTTACGCACCCACCTCGAAATAAGCGGCCCGATAACAAATGATGGCCCAAGCCAAACCAGCAAAGGAGGAAGAACACCGCTCAGATTTACCACCAAAAATGCGGTGAGTGCCGAAATGTAAGAACCACTCATCCGTCCGATATGGGTATTGAGCCATTGCTTGCGTAAAATCTGATCAGCGTCGGGTTTCAGATACAGTCGCGTGTCGTTAAAACTAAAAATCAGAGATGCCGCACCAAAAATGATTAATACCGGATTGATGATTAATTTATTTTGTCCGAAATCGAAAATTCCCGATGCAATCATAAACACTGAAAGCAAGAGCGTAAGAATCGCAATAGAAATATCGACAGCTCTCATTGTTCGGGTTGTTCCCTTTTTCTGACGAGCCATTCTCCAACCCGAATAACAAAGGTAAAAGCTAAAAATTCCGATGAGAAAAAGGAATTGATTGTCGCCCCAAAAGGCCATACCTATTCCACTCAATGTGGCCAATGCCATTGAGAGCACGTACCATTGCCCCAGTAAACGGTGACGCTTATCGCCTTTTTTAAGACCGAGTATGAGGCTACCAATGAGCAAGCCCGACATTCCACCGGCAACATGTAAAATGAGTGCAATTTCCTTGATCATGGTTTGTATTTTTAGTGTGAATTAAAAGGTAATCCGATAGAGAGCCATTGGAAAGAAGCCCACTTGAAAATTATCTACAATCGTTTCTGATATTGGATTATAGCTTCGGGTGAACAGGTTTTTCCGATTCAATACATTTTGGAAATCAATTCCATATTCTTCGGTATAATTCTTTTTGTTTTTCCGGAATCCAAAACGAATATCGAATCTCCGGTAATCGGGCAATTGTTCGGTATAGGCAAGATCATTTATTCGCACTTCGGTGCCGATGGCGCGACTGGCTTCCAAGTCGATTGGACTCACCCACATACCACCGGTAAGCACAGCACGGCCGCTTAGAATAAATACATTTTGTTTGTTTTTCCCTACCGGAAATTCCTTGCCGGCTAACACATTTACCGCATACTGATTGTTGAAGGCCGTATTTCTTTCTACACCATCAGAGCCTTTGTATTTACTGTCGTAAAGGCTTCCGGTAATCAGGAAATAATAATTGTGACTGAAGAATTTTTCGAGGGTTAATTCAACACCCTGATTTCTGCCGGTTCCGGTGCTCTGAAGGCTGTCGGGACCGATCACATCGCCAAAGTCGGCACCAATATTCAGCACCGAAGTGCCATCCGGCCGATAGGCCTGAACCCCAACATTATTGAGGTTTTGATAATAGAATTCGGCCTTGATGCGAAAGTGCTCGGTTGGCATAATGTCGTAGCCCAACACATAATGCTCGGCCCTTAAGAAATCGAGGCCTGTATTGGTGCGCGTTAGTTTACCATCGGCCAATCTGGTTTCGCGGAGGTACACATTGATGGGCAACACGCGACTGTGCATTCCGTAGCCCAGCGAAAAGCTCTGATTGTTGCGCTGATAGCGGGCCGAAAGCCGCGGTTCAAGGGCAAATTTGTTATTAATATCGAAATGCATGGCGTGAAATCCAGCATTGATGCTCAGCTTAGGAATAGGCTTGTATTGCAGCTGGGAGTAACCTTGTAGCAATGTTCCATTCCCTTGAAAATCGACCAATGGCAAATACCCTTGCAGAAATTTCCGGTAAACATTTACATCTGCACGATTGTCGCTGATTGTTGCGATGAAGCCCGAGCGCATACTGAGTTTTGAGCTCCATTTAGCGCTCCAAACAAGGGTTCCAAGGGCTTTTTGCTCGGTAATGTTGGAGCGGAAATCGCGAAATGCTTCGTACTGAGGTGTAATGCTATCGACTGCGGTTCTAAATCGATTTCCGGTGGCAGCAAGCGTGAGACGAAGACTATGTTTGGGCCCTGAGAACCAGGTTCGGCTGGCGCCAACAACGGCCACGTCGGATCCGTTTTTTAGGTCTTCCCGCGTGTTGGGCTCATCGCTCCAACGGCTGCTGTCTAAGCGGGCCACAAAGTGGATGTCGCTGGTTCCGGCAATGGCAAAAACGCTGGTGCTTCCCTTCTTGTGCGGGAAGTGTAGCTTTACACTGAGGTCCTGATATTTGGGCACTCCACCTTCGACGAAGGAAATACCGACAGCATCGAACAATCCTAAGGTTGAATATCGGTAACTGATTAAATACGAAGCTCCATTTTTATTGAGTGGTCCTTCGGCGCCAAGCTCAAATCCGTTGAAGCCAACCTGACCGGTGAATTCATGTTTTTCGTTGTTTCCGTTGCGGAGCTTCACATCAAATACACCTGAGCTGGCATTTCCGTATTCGGCTGCGAAAGCTCCTGAGCCAAAATCGCTATTGGCCATGACATTGGTGTTGAGTACCGAAACCGCGCCGCCGGAAGTTCCGGAGCCGGAAAAATGGCTTGGACTAGGAATATCGATGCCTTCGAGGCGCCAGAGAATGCCGAGCGGCGTATTGCCCCTCACCACAATGTCGTTCCGCTGGTCGTTACCCGCCACCACTCCGGCGAAGGAGGTCGCCAGGCGGGCCGGATCGCCGAAGCTACCGGCATAGCGCTGAGCCTCATCCACCGAAAAGGTGCGACTGCTCACGATCGACATTTCATTGAGGGCTTTGTCTTTATCGGAGCGCGCCACAACTTCTACCGCATTACCCATCACAGCCTGGCTTTCCAGCGAAACGTTGATGACCAGCTCTTTGGAGGAGCTCAATACGAGATTCCCCAGCTTCACCGGTGCATAGCCAATCATGGAGATGCGCAACACCGGACGACCAATGGCTACATCGGCAATTCGAAATCGCCCATTGAGATCGGTCGAAGCCCCTTGTAAGGGTTGTGTTTGCTCAACGATGACCGAAGCGCCCGGAATGGGCTGTCCGGTGGCCTTATCGGTTACCTCGCCTCGAATGGTTTGACGTAAGGAAGAATCCTGTGCTAAAGAGAGGCACTGAAGTGCAAAAAACAAGATGGAAGTGATCGCTAAACGTGTTTTCATGAGGCAAACATCGTCAAGGCCCTCAGGCTATAAAATAGAATTCCGACGAAGTGTCGATTTTGATGGATGAAGTGCAAGGGGACTAGCCTTGAATGAATCAGAATTTGCAGACTCCATTTATTCTATAAAACCACCCGTTCAAGCCTACTTTTAATCCCCGTTAATTTAACTTGATGATGCTTCTGAATGGGCGGAAAAAAATTTTAACCGAACGAGGCAAAGGGTTTATTGAATGGCACTCACTCTCCTTGCCAACACTAACCATCAAAAGGACCAGACTGAACGGTAGAACGGGATTAATCTTATACTTACCTCTCTCTTTTCTCCCAGTGAACTCCCAAAGTGTTGCGCAAGCGGGTGCAGCGAATACCTCTCGTAGGGGCGGCTTTGTTGCCGCCCTAGGAGAAGTAGCAGCGAAACACGCGGTGCCCGGCGATGCAGCATTCATGTAAAATGAGGCCCAGCGAGGCATGCGCCCCAAAAACAAAACTCTGGACGCCTTAGAAACTCGAGGCTTTAATCGGGCATTCGTCTTAGATCCATTCGGCGATGGTGAGGCCGGCCCAATAGACCGGCGCGGCGAAAAAGGTGGAGTCGAAACGGTCCAGAATGCCGCCGTGCCCGGGCAAGAGTGTGCCGGAGTCTTTGAGGCCGGCCTGGCGTTTAAACATCGATTCGACCAAATCGCCGGCTGTTCCTGCAAAGGCCATCAGCGCACCAATCAGCATCCAAACGGGTAATGAGAAAGTTCCCAAAACGGTATGCGCAGCTATACCCACAAGGGCAGCCGCAATTGTGCCTCCGATAAAGCCTTCGATGGTCTTCTTGGGCGATAG
>CANHCM010000104.1 GCA_947459155.1 Bacteroidota bacterium
AATCCTTATTTATTGAGCAGCAACAAGGGTTTTACGGAATTCGACTTTTATGCCAGTACGCTTGATTTGCCGCAGCTCTGCGAGAAGCCTTTGCTGTCGCCTTTGGGTGTAGGCTCGGCCTTGAACTACCGATACGAGTGGGAATCGACTTTTTACGAGAACAATCGAAAGATTTATCAGATTCGGGTTGAACCGGTTTTTCCAGGCGAGGCTCTTTTTCGGGGCACGCTTTTTATCGAAGACAGCAGCTTTGCACTCACGGCTGTTGATTTGGAGGTCAATCCTTCGGTACTGTTTTTTCACCGCAACTTTCGAATTCAGCAGAATTACCGTGAGCATCAACCGGGTGTTTACTTGCCCTACCGCCGTGAGTTTATCTACACAATTAAGGATGGAAAGGAGTTGATTCATGGCAACACCGCAGTGAGTCTGTCTAATTTTGAATTGAATCCGCTCCAATTAAAAGGCGTTTCCAAGGATGAGGTGCAGACTTACGATGAGCAGGCCTTTGATCGTGATTCCAGTTACTGGGAGGCCTACCGGACTTTCAAGATGAAAGACAATGAGCTCGCATTTATCCACCGAACCGACTCGTTGCGTAAACGCTATTCCGATCCGGAGTATCTCGCGGAAAAGGATTCAGCGTACAACCGGATTTCTTTTTGGGATGTGACCCTCAGCGGCATGGGATTTCGCAACCGGAAGAAAGATTACACGCTATTTATCAATCCTTTGATTGCGCAAATGGTGTTTTATGGTATCGGTGGCTACCGACATCGGCTGGGTGGCACATTCAATAAAGGCTTTGGTAGTGGTAAGTCGCTCGAATTGGAGGGCGACATCGACTATGGATTTAACAACCGTGATGTTCGTGGGAAAGTGGGTGTTGGCTACACGTATATTCCAAAGAAGTTTGTGCGGACATTCGTGCGGTTTGGCGACTTCTACGACATGATAAACACCTATGCATCGCTAGGTTCGCTGTTTAGCCGCAGTAATTTTGTGAGGGCTCAGACCTTCAGTATTGCTCAGCGCATGGAGATTGTGAATGGATTGTTTGCGGAGCTTAGCTATGAGTTCTCCGATCAACATCCGATTAACGATTTGAAGCAAGATACCTGGAGTGCCGCGTTGTTTGGTGATGTAAATGAGCCCATCGATTTTCAGCGGTATACCAAGAGTGAATTTCGGTTTGACCTCAAATACAGACCAAAGCAGAAATACATCATAAAGCGGAACCGGAAAATTATTTTGGGTTCGAAGTATCCGGAGTTTAACCTGGTGTATCGCAAGGGTGTTCCGGGTTTGTTTGGTAGTGAGGTTAATTTCGACTACATCGAATTGGGGGCTACGCAACGCCGTGAGATTGGTCGTTGGGGAGAGATGAACTGGTCGGTACTTACCGGAACGTTTTTCAATCAGAAGAGCCTCCGTGTGCTGGAGCATCGTTTTTTTCGGGGCTCTGACCGCTTTTTCTTTTCAGATCCCTTGCGGTCGTTTCAATTGTTAGGGCCTACCTTGTCTACCTCGAATGCCTTTTTGAGGGCGAACTATATTCATCAGTTTAATGGATTCTTCCTCAATAAAATACCCTTGATTAGACATCTGAAGCTAACCGAGGCGGCAGGCATGGGTACTTTGATTGTTCCGGAGAAGAACTTTCGTCATGCCGA
Source organism: Bacteroidota bacterium (assembly GCA_947459155.1). GTDB lineage: Bacteria > Bacteroidota > Bacteroidia > M30B66 > M30B66 > CAMCXT01. The sequence goes on from CANHCM010000104.1 coordinate 1,674, forward strand.
AGTCTTCTTTGGTTTGCAAAAGGCCATTCGCATTCGCAAGCAACTGTTTCGGATTGGAATTTATGCGGTAACGGCTGACAGTTCGCTGAACAAGGCCATTTTTACCTGGAAAATCGGCTTTAATTTTTACAACAGCTTCACCCGCTCCTGGTCGTTTTAAGATTTCGGGAATCAAGTCAAGGAAGCTCAGCGCCAGTATTTTGGCTGCGAATCCGCGTGTAAACTGTTTTGATAGATTATTCTTCCAGGTCGATTTCGCCGGCACCTTGACGGATGAGTTCCGGAAAATCACCGCTGCAATCAATCACCGTCGAGGGCACCAGTGCTCCATAGCCTCCATCCACTACAGCATCGACCAAATCGCGGTAGCGCTCGTGAATCAGTTCCGGGTCGGTAGTATATTCCATGACCTCATCTTCGTCGTGTACCGAAGAGCTGATGATTGGTTGTCCCAACTCTTTCACGATCGCCCGGCAAATGTTGTTATTTGGAATGCGTACACCAACCGTTCTTTTGTTGTTTTTGAACAGCTTGGGAACGCTGTTGTTTGCATTCAGAATGAAGGTATAGGGTCCGGGCAGGCAGCTTTTCATGAGTTTGAAAACCCGGGTATCAACGGGCCTGCAGTAGGCTGTGGTACTTGCGAGTTCGTCGAAAACGAATGAAAAATCGGCTTTTTCCGGCTTAATGCCTTTCAGTTGAGCGACACGCTCTACCGCTTTGCTTTTGGTGATATCGCAGCCGAAGGCGTAAACCCCATCGGTTGGGTAGATGATCACGGCACCATCCCGAAGCAGGTCTACTACCTTGCGAATTTGCCTTGGATCGGGTGTTTCGGGATGGATTCGAATGACCATTAGCCGTTTAATTTCCGGTAATCGGAGAGGAATTTCTCCAGACCGATGTCGGTGAGCGGATGTTTCAACAGATCGGTAATCACGTTGAGGGGACAAGTCGCTACGTCGGCACCGATTTCTGCGCACTCCATCAGGTGCATGGTGTGGCGGATAGAAGCAGCGAGGATTTCAGTCTCGTAGCCGTAGTTGTCATAAATGGTTCGAATCTTTCCAATCAATTCCACGCCGTATGAGCTTACATCGTCGAGGCGTCCGAGGAAAGGTGAAACGTATGTAGCTCCTGCCTTAGCGGCCAAAAGTGCCTGTCCGGCAGAAAACACCAAAGTGCAGTTGGTGCGGATTCCTTTGTTGCTGAAGTACTTTATGGCTTTGATGCCGTCTCGGATCATCGGTACTTTCACTACAATTTGCGAATGTAACGAAGCCAGGTTTTCACCTTCACGAATGATGCCTTCCAAATCGGTTGCGATCACCTCCGCGCTAACATCTCCTTCCACAATGTTACAGATGTCGATGTAATGTTGCATAATCCTGTCGGTTCCACTGATGCCCTCTTTAGCCATGAGGCTGGGGTTTGTGGTAACACCGTCGAGCACTCCGAGGTCTTGTGCTTCGCGGATTTGATCGAGGTTGGCGGTATCGATGAAGAATTTCATGGGAAAAGAATCAGGCCGCAAAAGTAGGAAAAGGAAAGGCTGAAGCCGTCGATTTGGAGCAACGATTCGGTAATTTTGGTGCATGAGCAAAGCCAAGAATCGTATAAACGTGGTGTATTCAACCAATCCCGACTTTCACTACGAAACAGAGAATCACCAGGAGCCTGATACCTTGCCGGCCAAAGCCCAGCAGTTAAAGGTAATGCTCGACAAGAAGGCCAGGGCGGGTAAGCAAGTAACGCTTGTAGCCGGGTTTATTGGTCAATTGTCGGATCTGGAGCAATTGGGCAAGCAACTTAAGAATCTCTGTGGCAGCGGCGGGAGTGTGAAAGATGGCGAAATTCTTATCCAGGGCGATCATCGCGAAAAGGTTTTGGGCTGGCTGCAGAAGAATGGCTATGGAGCGAAGCGGGTAGGAGGCTGATGCGGGGGACCTCTCTCATTTCTCGCTCCGCGGGAGAGGGACGATACAGCTTATGTCAAAGAGGGTTGTGGGTGAAATGGCGGAAAGGCAATTTCCGCCGAACGTTTTATCTTCAAGTGGGTGGAAAACGCTGAATTACAAGCTTAATCGGAGTTTCGAATTAACCTGATTGGCCGTGTTTCCTGAGCTTCACATCAGTTTAATGCAATGCCTGTGACTTTGGAGTACAGGGCTTCGTATTGTGGAAGTACATTGGCGAAATGGAATTGTTCGGCCCGTTTTCTGGCCTGAGCGGAAAACTGGGCGAGCCGCGATTCATCGCTGAGCAGATGGATGGCATTTGTGGCCATGCTGTCGATATCGCCTACATGACTTAAATACCCCGAATAGCCTTGTTGGTTTACTTCAGGAATACCGCCGGTGTCGGTCGAAATCACGGGTACTCCGCTGGCCATCGCCTCCAGCGCTGAAAGGCCGAAGCTCTCCGATTCAGAGGTGAGCAGAAACAAATCGCTCATACAAAGAATGCGTTCTATTGCCTTTGTTTTTCCGACGAAGATTACATCCTGAATTACACCCAGTTCACGGGCCAGGTTCTCCACCATCGCCCGATCAGGGCCATCGCCGGCCAGAAGTAATTTACTGGGAATGGTCTTTCTCACCTTTTCAAAAACCCGCACAACATCGGCAATTCGTTTTACCGGGCGAAAGTTTGAAATGTGCGTGATTACCTTCTCCCCGTTAGGGGAATACATGTTCTTGTAACATTTATCGGAAGGCCTTTGATAATTCTCCAGATCGATGAAGTTCGGAATCACATGGATTTCGCGATTGACATCGAAATAACGCAAGGTGTCTTCCCTCAAGCTGTTTGAAACAGCCGTTACTCCATCGCTTTGGTTAATGGCAAACTCGATAACAGGTTTGTAGGATGGATCTCGACCAACAAGGGTTATGTCGGTGCCATGCAGGGTAGTAATGTAGGGAACATTTCGTCCTCTGGCTTTGAGAATTTCGCGGGCCATAAATGCAGCCGATGCATGCGGAATCGCATAATGCACGTGCAACAAATCGAGTTGCTGATGCATGGCTACATCGACCAGCTTTGAGGTTAGCGAAATTTCGTACGGAAGATATTCGAACAGCGGATAATTGGCCACCGGCACCTCATGGTAGAATAGGTTTCCGGAAAAGCCTTCTAACCGAAAGGGCTGACTGTAAGAAATAAAATGAACCTGATGGCCTTTCTCTGATAGGGCAATGCCCAGTTCTGTGGCTACAACACCGCTACCGCCAAAGGTTGGATAACAAACAATGCCAATTTTCATACAGTTTCTTCCTGCAGGCAAAGTACGGCATTTCGATAATCTATAAGGGCTCCGGCTTTCATTAAGAGGTCACTTCCGAGAACTCCATGTATCGCCCTGTGGCCCAGTTTATTGTAGGTGGCATTCACATGGCTTAGATCAAGTACCACCACTTCTGGCTTTGCAAAACGATACGTTCCAAGCTGTATTGAAGGCAATGTGAGACTAAATCCAGGATAATCGCTGGTTCCCAGTCCTGTTGTTTTAGCCTCCATGGGTTTGGGCTGTAGATTCGGAAAGCGCTCTCGAAGTAAAGTGTAGTCGAGCACTGTGCGCGATGCGCCGGTATCGAGGATTAATCGTAATTTTTTACGGTACAGGAATGCCTCAACCATGATGTGTATGCCTTCATCGTCGATTTGGATGATATTGAAGGGAATACTAATCATGCTGTTTTTGGTGGTGGTTTCTGAAGGTCGAATGGCTGCTTATTGAAGTAGAGCTACTTACGAATAAATGGGCTTTGTTTCCGCCAGGCAGAATTATCATTGAACCTTTTTCTCTGAGGAGCCTGTAGTATCGGGCTTGCGGCTTTTGTTCCTCCAGGGCTTTCGTTTTCCTTGTCGGTTTTGGCTTTTTTCAGAACGGCTGCCGCCTTGATGACCTCCTTCGGAACGCCGCTCGCTACTCACATAGCTGGGGCCTGTGGGGAGGCCTTCGGGAAGCGGGAGCTTGGGTATTTCCTTTTCAATCAGTTTCTCGATTCTCTGAAAGCGCCGAATGTCGTTGGCGTTGATTAGGGTTACCGCTTCGCCGGTTGTTTCGGCGCGTGCGGTTCGTCCAATACGGTGCACATAATCTTCGGGGTCGCCGGGTACGTCGTAGTTTACCACCAGCTCAATGCCTTGCACATCAATTCCTCTGGAAACCACGTCGGTGGCAACCAGAATGGTGGTTTTTCTGTTTCTGAAATTGAGCAATACCTCCTCGCGCTGCTGTTGCTCGATGTCGGAATGTATGGCTCCAACATTCAGTTTCATCCGCCTCAGCTCGCGTTCTACTTCCTTCACTTTTTGCTTGGTACCGGCGAAGAGAATGGCACTTTTCAGGTCGGGCTTACTGAATATGGTTTTGAGAAGGTTGAGTTTTTGTGGGTCGTGCACCATGTAGGCCGACTGTTGAATGCCCTCTGCCGGTTTCGAGATGGAAATGTTGAGTTGAACCGGCTCCTTGAGCAGCTTCAGCGCGAGTTGCCGGATTTTGGGCGGCATGGTGGCTGAGAAAAACAGTGTTTGGCGACTTTCGGGAAGAAATGTGAGGATGCGTTGAATGTCATCAATAAACCCCATGTCCAGCATGCGATCCACTTCATCCAAAACGAGATGCCGCAGATGCTTCATATTAGCAAAGCCCATGTTTAGCAGGCTGAGGAGCTTGCCAGGTGTGGCTACCACGATTTCGGTGCCTTGCTGGAGAGCCTTCTTTTGCACTTCGAATTCTTTTCCATCGCCACCGCCATACACCGCAATATTGCTGAAGGGCAGGAAATAGGCAAAGCCTTCCAGTTGTTGGTCGATTTGCAGCCCCAACTCGCGGGTGGGCACAATAATCAACGTGTCGATGTGGCTGGGCTTGTCGCGCAGACATTTTTCGAGAATAGGAAGGAGGAAGGCTGCTGTTTTTCCGGTTCCGGTTTGGGCCGAAGCAATGATGTCTTTCCCGGCGAGAATCTCCGGAATAGCCATTTGTTGAATGGGAGTGGGCTCCCTAAAGTTCATGGCTTCGAGTCCGGCCATCAGGTCGTCGGAAAAGCCGAATTGTTCAAATCCCATGATTGAAGTTTTTGGTCAGGTTGTCGCGCACTTCAGGCAGACAAGGGTATCCAAAGAGGCAGTTCGATTTAATCAATTCCGAAACCCGTTCAGGCACCCATTGTTCCCAGTCTTTTTCGCCCAGTTGAATTTGCTGCTGAAGCTCATCCATGTTGATGTGCAGCAATTCGAGGCGTGCGTTGCGTATGTCTTCTACTTTGTCGTTGTCTTTAAGATACTGGAATAATCCGCGGTATTGTGCCGGAATATCAATAGTTTCGAGGGTAATTGTGTTTCCGGTATCGCGGCGCAGGGCCGGATAAGCGTACGCTTTGGCGTTGGTACCGAAAAGCATGCTGAAGCCTTCGAGCAGGCCTCCGCGAAGGCTGGTGAACTCGGAGCTGTCGAAGAGTCGTTCGATGTTTCGCACCGAAAGCACAAAGCCAATTTTTTGATTTCGGGTGGCTTTCGAGAGGTAAGGCACAAGATACCAGTAGTCTAAGAAATTGCTAATCATTACAGTGTGCCCCAGGGCCATCAGCACGCGTGCGCGATCCAGAAAATCCTCATCGTTGATGTTCCCGTTCAGGTCAATCAAGGCGTTGAGCGATAATTCGGCGATGCTAAGCAGGTTTTCGGCTTTATCGGCCAACTCTTCCCTGAAATCGTCGGTCGCTTTGAGCAGCATGTCCTCATGCACTCTCGTAAATGGCCTGAATCGACCGGAAACTACCAATGCATTTTTCTTGTACAGGGCTTCTGAGGGCTGTAAAACCGAGCCGTCGGGACCAAACATGGCGGCTTTTGTTAAGCCATTTTTTACCAGTTTTAGGGCGTAAAGCAGGTTTTGATCATCGCTGAGGCCCTCGCCTTTGAAGCGAATCAGGTCGATCTCGACCGTTCCGGGCACGATGCTGTCGAGCAGCGAAGAAACGAGTACTTCCGGTTTGTCGAACAGGTAAAAGCAGGCGTAAAGTAAGTTCACACCAATGATTCCAATGGCTCGCTGTTGCCAGGAGGCCTCTGTATCGTGCATCACAATGTGGATGACACATTCGATCGGCTCCGATTTTGGGCTTCGCTGGAAGCGCACACCTAGCCAACCATGGGCTTGATTGGTTTTGTGGAAATTGGTGGTTTCAACGGTGTTGGCAAAGGCGAAAAAGCAGGTTTTCTCCTCTCTGAACGAGAGCCTCTTGCCCAAAAGTCCATACTCCTTTTCGAGCATGCGTACAAGGCGCTCTTCACATACATAGCGGCTGGTTTCGCCGTAAATGGCGTCGGAAAACGACATGTCGTAGGCCGACATGGTTTTGGCTACTGTTCCGGATGCTCCGCCGGCTTTGAAGAAGTGAGCCGCAGTTTCCTGTCCGGCTCCAATTTCGGCAAAGGAGCCATAGAGTTGAGTGTCGAGATTTATTTTGAGGGCTTTTTCTTTGGCTGAAAGCCTGCGCGAATCGTTCATTCTGTTGTTTCCTGCTGGAATGCTGCAAAGATAGTGTAATGAGTCAAGCCTTCAACGCTGCTGTTGGGCGTCGCCACTATCCACCATCTGAGGCACCCTGTCGTTGGTGATACACCTACTGCTTAACCCACTTCCCGTGATGTGTTCCCGTTTTAGTGATAAAGGAGTAAGTGTATAGTCCGGTGGCCAATTGCCCTATCGGGATGACTTGCTGCGCATCTACAGGGCTTTCGAGCACACATGCACCTTGCAGGTTAAACAAGCGCAGTTGTCCGGTTTCCGTGAGTCCGCTCACCTGAAGGACATCTTTTGACGGATTGGGAAACAGCACCAGCACTGGTTTTTCCTCAGGGTTTTGGATGGTGATGGCCAATTGGTTGCGCAGGAAGAAATCTTGATTCGATGCGATAAACCCGTTTTCAATGAGTCCCGGAGTTCCGGTTCCTTTCACCGAGCCATTGGCATTTCTGAAAACCGCAGCAATCCAAAATGGATGTTCTTCGGGTGCTAAGTTGTAGTAGGTGGCTGGGGTGAGCGTGATTTGCCACAGGCCTGTTTCGCCCGGTACGGCTGTCATGCGTCCGATTCCGTCGTCCTGGCCCCAGTTTCCGGTTGTGTTTTGCCAACCCGTGTTTTGTGGATTTGGCGTATCCACTACACCGGCGCTGCTGTGAATGTATACCGAGTTGAAGCCCAGCAATTCGCCATTGCCTCGTTTGGCATTGAAGGTAATGGTGATCTCGTCGTCGGCGTTGAATGCAGGCGGAACAATGGTTACAAACGGCAGTGCCGATTCTACATTAAATTCAATGATGCTGTTTCTGAATCCGTAGCCGAAATTGCTGTTGGAGGCATCGCGGAAATACATACCCAGTTTGTAGGCTTCGAGGGTTTCGTTTAAGCTGTAGTATTGATCGGGTGTTAGTGTGATCTCCCAAATGTCTTCGGAAACTTCGGTCATCAGCCCAATGTCATCCGCGCTTAGCGTACCCACA
>CANHCM010000105.1 GCA_947459155.1 Bacteroidota bacterium
AATTGGGCTGGCATACCAACGAATGATCGAAGAGCTGAGCCTCACCCAGGAAGAAATTGCCGATAAAGTAGCCAAGAAACGATCTACGGTTGCCAATTACTTGAGATTGTTGAGATTGCCTCCGGAAATACAATTGGGAATCCGAAGCCGCCAAATTAGCATGGGTCATGCCCGGGCCTTGGTTAACATCGACGATCCAGCCCTTCAAAAGCAGCTCTTTAACGAAATCATTAGTCAGGAGCTCTCCGTTCGTCAGGTAGAAGAAGCTGCACGCCAGTCGAAAAAGCCGGCCTCGGGGCCTGTAGAACAAGCCGGCGTTATGAGCGAATCGTTTAAACTGGCGCAACGGTCTTTGCAATCGAAACTCTCGCTGCCGGTCGATATTAAATCGGGTAAAAATGGCAAAGGAACGGTAGCCATCCGCTTTGCTTCTGAAGCCGAGTTTAAAGAGTTACTACGGAAACTGCTCTCCTGATGCGGCTTGCACTCATACAGATTTTACTGCTGCTGAGTACCGCTTCCTTCCTTTCGGCTCAGACCGATACCTCCGGGAGTTTCAGGCCTCGCCGCTCCGGAATAAACAAAGGCCCAACCGATACCCTTGCTGCTCCGGTTACGGCGCTCAAGCCATCCGGCGATAGCCTCAATACCAAGCCCAAACCTAAACTGCATTCACCCAAAAAGGCTGGGTTGTATTCGGCAATTCTACCGGGTTTGGGACAAGCCTACAACCGGAAATATTGGAAAGTGGGCGTGCTTGTTGCCGGCGCCGGGGCTCTGGTTTACGGCTACCAGTTTAATCAACGAAACTACACCAGCTTTAAGGAGGAGCTCATCAAACGGCAGCAAGGGCTTGGAAATCTCGACGAATCGCTTGTTTTTTACTCCGACGCCAATCTGTTGGAACTGCAGGATTTTTACAGGCGCAACCGCGATCTCACCATCATTGGCATGGGGCTTCTTTACGCGCTCAATATTCTTGATGCTGTGGTGGATGCGCACCTTTTCGACTTTAATGTGAACGAAGACCTCAGTCTTCATATCCGTCCCGAATGTCAAACCCTCGCGCTGCGTCCTGTTCCAGGGCTCGGCCTAAGCCTTCGTTTCTAACATGAAAATAGCCCTGATTGGTTACGGTAAAATGGGAAAGACCATCCACACGCTACTCGAAAAGCAAGCGGACGTGGAAGTGTTCATTTTGGAAAAAGAACGACCATCGAACTGGGAAGCACTGCTGGCCCAATGCGACGTCGCCATTGAGTTTACCAGCCCCGATACCGCAGTGGGTAATTTGCTGGACTGCTTCAGGCTGGGTGTGCCTGTAGTTACCGGCTCCACAGGATGGATGGGCGATTACGAACGGGTTAAACAGGCCTGTGAATCGCATCAGGGAACTTTGTTTTATGCCAGCAATTTCAGCCTTGGCGTGCAATTGTTCAACAGGGTGAATCGCTACGCAGCCCGACTATTGGCTTCATTTCCGGAGTACAAAATCAGTATTGAGGAAATTCATCACATTCATAAGAAAGACAAGCCTTCCGGAACAGCAGTAACGCTGGCCCAGGAAATATTGGACGAACGCCCCGATTATCAAGGTTTTGCGTTAAATGAAGAGGCTTCAGCCAGCCAAATTCCCATCAATGCAGTGCGCGAAGCTGATGTTTTTGGCATACACAGCAGTGTGTTTACTGGCCCGACCGACGAAATTGCTATCATTCATACCGCTTTCGGTCGCGAAGGTTTTGCCGCAGGAGCCATCACCGCTGCCCGATTTCTTCAAGGGAAAAAGGGCATTTTCACCATGAACGATTTATTACCACTTTAACCCATTCCCCATGGATTCAATCAAACTGATCGTTAACGTCATCATTCTGCTGCTCATTCATGCCGGCCTTTTTGGTATTTTTCGCAAAGCCGGAAAGCAAGGTTGGGAAGCCTTTGTGCCCGGTTTTAATCTTTGGGTTTGGCTCAAACTGGTCGAAAGACCATGGTGGTGGATCATTCTACTCCTCATTCCGGGCGTAAACATTATGATGTTCCTCGTTCTCGTTTTCCTCACCCTGCGCAATTTTGAGGTGGAGAAAACAGGCGAAATCATTTTCGGTATCGTGTTCTCGCCGGTTTACCTTCCCATGCTTGGCTTTACCGAAAAGTACCGTTGGATGGGTAACGACTACTGGAAGAAATACCCGCGCAATACCGCCACCGAATGGTCCGAAGCCATCGTTTTTGCTGTTGTTGCTGCCACTGTAATCCGCTCTTTCTTTATCGAAGCCTTTACCATTCCAACGCCTTCCATGGAGAAGTCGCTGCTCGTTGGCGACTATCTTTTCGTGAGTAAAGTGAGTTATGGATCTAAAGTACCCAACACGCCACTCACCGTTCCATTTACCCACCACACGCTGCCGTTTACCGACCATACGCCTTCCTACTCAACGTGGATTGAATTGCCTTACCTTCGCTTCCCTGCCCTGGGCAAGGTGAAAAACAACGATGTGGTCGTTTTCAATTTCCCCGAAGGCGATACCGTTATTGCCGAACGCCAGAATGAGTCGTACTACGACATTGTGCTTCGCGAAGCCATGACACTGGCCGAAAACCAGAATAAAGACCCCGAAAAAGACCGAAACGAATTGCTCCGCCAAGCCCGGCAGACCATCGCTTCACAATACACGCTGCTCTACAGGCCCGTTGATAAGCGTGACAATTACGTAAAGCGCTGTGTCGGCATTCCGGGCGACAAAGTTGAGATTCGCGATCGGCAAGTATTCATTAACGGCAAGCAAGCACAAAATCCAGATTTGCTTCAGTTTGAATACTTTGTGAAGTTCAATTCGGCCGTTCCAAAGAAGACTTTCGACAAGCTCGAAATCACCGACAATGTGAACGAGCAGCTCAATCAGCAAATCATGCAACTCAATCTCAACAAGCATAACCTGGAGAAGTTGCAGACGCTCAATGCTTTCGATGCTTATCAGCCTGTAATCGCAGCACCTAAAATGTACGATTACCGCACTTTCCCGCACATGCCTTCTTTGCCATGGAATCGCGACAATTTTGGTCCGCTCGATGTGCCCCGCGAAGGCGCCACCGTGAGCTTAACCATCGAAAACCTTCGAATGTACGAGCGCATCATTCGCGATTTTGAGCATAATACGCTCGAAGTCAAGAACAACCAAATTGTCATTAACGGAAAGCCATCCAACACATACACCTTCAAGCAGGACTATTATTTCATGATGGGCGACAACCGTCACAACTCACTCGATTCGCGCTTTTGGGGCTTCGTTCCGCACGATCACGTAGTGGGTAAAGCGGTATTTATCTGGATGTCGAAAGGCGACAACCGCCCATTTCCGGGCATTCGCTACGAGCGCTTGTTTAGCTTCATCACCACCGAAGGCGTCAGCAAATCATACTTCTTCTGGATAATGATTCCGCTGCTCATCGGTATTTTCGCCTGGAACAACCGCAAACGCTGGCTCAACCGTTAAAATCTCCATTCGCGCAAAAGCTTTAGGTGCCTAAGCCCTTCCAGCTTTTTGATAAGCTTGTTTTTTAGGGCGCCTGCCCTGATGAACTCTGTCTTTCCCTCTAATTTTGGGATAGGGCACCGTACTCTTCGCCTTAGCCCCGAATCGCTATGCATTCGGGGGCTGCCGGCTGCGATTACTGGCGCATTGCTTCCGTGTAATCTTCAGTTCAGCCTGTTGCCCGCAAACCGCGATTCCGCAAAAAGAGCTTTGAGGCCTATGCCAATGCCATCAGCAAATAAGCAGAATACCACAGGATGCCCATGTTGCACGCACTCGCTGGAAAATCAGCGTTTCCCAAAGGTATTCTGATAGCTGATCCGGGCCTCCTCAATAATTTCCCAGGCGGCCATGGCATCCAGCGTTTCTTCGATTACCACTTTATTCACCTTCTCAAGGGCCTTGTAATCCTGAAAAAAGCGGAGTGTTTCCTGCAAAATCCAAGGAGGCAACTGCTCTAAACTGTTGATGCCATCAAACGATACATCGTTCGCGGCAACGGCCAGAATTTTATCGTCGGTCTCCTCTTTGTCGCGCATTCGCATCACCCCAATGACGCGGGCTTCGATGAGGCAGAGTGGGGGCATTTCGGCCTGACAAAAAACGAGAATGTCGAGCGGATCGTTGTCGCCGGCAAAAGTTTGCGGAATAAACCCATAATTGGCCGGGTAACGAACGGCTGCAAACAACATGCGGTCGAGTTTCAGTAGGCCACTTTCTTTGTCAATTTCGAACTTGGCTTTACTGTGTTTCGGAATTTCAATCACTGCTCTTACAGTGCCTTCCTGCTCCGAAAAGGAGTGGATGTCGTGCCATGGGTGCATATATTTTAGTGGTGAAGTTTAGGGTGAGCTTCAAAATCCTTGGCCCGAAAGCTGAAATTGCCATCAGGCTCAAGAATGCCCAAATCTACGTCGCTTAGGGTATAAATTCCATGTTCTCTGCAGGCCGATTCCAGTTCTTGCACCGAAAGCCCCGATTGAGCAAGCGCTTTTTCCTGAACTTTTCCCTTGTAAATGAGCATGAGCGGGTAGCCCAATAGAAAATCCCGAAGAGAAACCACGTGTTTCGACAACCATTTCAACATCAGGTTGGCCGCCAGTAATCCGCTTGCGGCCGCCATTCCGCCCTGAAAGCTGGTGTCGGGACCGGTCATAGCGTTTTGTACAGCATTACTCAGCAGCAAAACCAGAAGCAAGTCGATGAGTGAAAGCTGCGTTAACTCGCGCTTCCCGAAGAGTTTAAGCAAGAAAATGAGTCCGAGGTACACACCCACCGACCGAAGAAAGATGAAAAACAACGATAAAATGAGTGCTTCGTTCATGGTATTGTCAATAGCCGGAAAGTTACTTGCTATTTTTAACACTCCGAAACCTCCGCTTCAATCTAAACCTATCGATGAATTATTTTGCCACTGCCGCCGCATTTCTGGTGGCATTTGTTTACATCCGTTTTCTACGTAGAATCGATCTTTTCGAGGAAGAACGCCCCATTTACAGCTTCCTGGCCTTTTTGATGGGCTGTGGTTTTTTGTTTCTCATCTTTCCGCTTCACTCGTTTTTCCCTGATCTCAGGAGCTTCGAGGAAGGACATTCGTTCTTTTCCAGATTAAGGTTTCACGTATTATCGGTGGCGCTTTTTGAAGAAGCGGTGAAAATCCTCCCATTTCTACTTATGCTTTTTTTCAAACGCCCAATCGACGAGCCTTTCGACTACCTCAAATACGCCTCGGTAGGAGCTATGGGATTTGCGGCAGTCGAGAACGTTCAGTATTTCAACACCTACAGTATCCGAATCATCGAGGGGCGAGCCTTCTACACCGCCATCATGCACATGTTTACCTCCTCATTAATCGCTTATATGTGGATGGAAACCAAGTATCGTTTCAGGAGGCCTCCCATTTTTTCGCTTGTGCCGGGTTTCTTAATGGCCTGCCTTGTTCATGGTTTGTACAATGCCTTAATGGGAAGTCAAACCACCTACCTTCTGGGCATCGTTTTTACCGTGATGTTGCTCACTTTTTGGGGCCGAATGATGAATAACGCGCTCAACCAAAGTCCCTTCTTTTCTGAAGAAACCGCCCGAAAAGGAACCGGAGCGGCCGCAGTGAGGCTGCTCAGCGGATGGCTATTCATCTTTCTTTTTGCCGCCGCCGCTCTTTATGCCACCGAAAACCAACAGGAAGCCTACGGTTTTCTCCGCGAAGGCGCCGGCTTCGGACTCGTAAGCGGTTTGGGGCTCTATTTTGCGCTCGGCCGACCCAAACTGGAAAAAGGAGTGTGGAAGTCGGTAATACGTTTTTAGTCTTGAAAACGAGTCTATTGTATTTTAATTTTACTTAACTTTCTTCCTGATTCAATAGTCTCTAAGCAGCGGGGTAACGTAAGAAAAAGCGTGGAATAGCAGGAACTTTATTCGGAACATAACGAATTACCAACAGTTCATAATAAAGGCATTCGCCCATGAAGAACAACTTTACTCAAGAATTGCTGGATTTTATTCTCATCCGGAAAGCACAAAGGTCAATGGCGACCGACGATCTGGCGGCCCGGCAGCAGTTCAATTTATTCAGGACACTTTCACTGACCACGGTGTTAATCTCCATCTCCATCAATGTGCAAATCATTTCGGTGATGGGCGGATTCGACTGGATGACGGCTTCCTGCATATTGTTGACGACCATTCTGATTGCCAACTACTTTCTCCTCAACGCTCACCTCAATTACCGTCTGGCGTATTGGGTTTCCTTGCTGAGCAATATCCTGGTTTTACACCTGGTTACCTACTATACAGGCGGAATAAGGAATTCAGGAATGATGTACCTTGGAGGTATCATCCTCGCCACGTTCATGCTTCTCGGAAACAAGGCCGGAAAAGCCATGACCGTGTTGAGCATCTTGAACATTATCGCCTTCTATTTTTACTCCAACACTTATGGCCAGCATGTAAGAAATATTGTAGATACGGATCCGGAAGGATTCATGCTCAATTTAGACTACATGATTACCTACACCACCGCCACCTTGCTCATTTACAGTCTTTCGAATAACCTACTGAGTTCGAAAAATATTGTAATTGCTAAGGTTGTAGAGGCCAAGGATGATTTGGAACGAAAAAACGAAGAACTCAAAAAGCTCTCGCTGGTGGCCTCTTCAACCGATAACATGGTGATGATCGCCCGGGCAACAGGCGAAGTGGAATGGGCCAATACCGGTTTCTCCAGACTTACCGGTTATGCCGTCGAAGAAATTGTGGGGAAAAAGCCGGGAGCCTTGCTCTACGGTAGTGCTACCAGCCGCGAAACCATCGCAGAATTCGACGAAAAACTCAACCACAAACAATCGTTTTCAGGTGAGATTCAACTGTACCATCGCAATGGGAACACCATCTGGTTTCAGGTGAACGTTTCGCCCAGCTTCGATGAGTTTGGCGCTCTCGATCGCTTGGTGTACGTAGCTTCCGACATTACCGAAAGGAAGATGGCCGAAAAGAAAATGGCCGAGTACTACAGCTATCTCGAAAAAGCCAACAAGGAGTTAGACAAGTTTGCTTATGTGGTTTCGCACGATTTGAAGGCTCCACTGAGGGCAATCAGCAACCTTTCGGTATGGATTGAAGAAGACATCGGCGACAAGTTTACCGAAGACACACGCGAACATTTTAAAATGCTCAAAGGGCGCGTAATGCGGATGGAATCGCTGATCCAGGGAATTCTCGATTATTCGCGTGCCGACAGGGTGAAAAGTCCAAACTCACGGGTCGATGTTGCCGAAATTATCGAAGACTCCAGTCAGAACTACCTCCAGGATGAGAACATTCACTTTGAAATTCATGGGAAACTTCCCGTTCTCTTCACTGAGAAAATGAAGTTTCAGCAAGTGGTGAATAACCTTATCAGCAACGCCATAAAGCACAACGATAAGCAAGATGTGCACATCAAGATTTCTTGTCAAGACAGTGGAAACGACTACACGTTCTGCTTCGAAGACAATGGTCCCGGCATTGAGTCGCAATTTTATGAGAAGATCTTTGTCATCTTTCAAACCCTCAAAGCACGCGATACTTTCGAAAGCACAGGTGTAGGACTGGCCATCGTTAAAAAGATTATCGATGAAGCCGGCGGCAAAATATGGGTTGAGTCGGAGCCCGGAAAATTCTCCCGTTTCCTTTTCAGATGGCCTAAGCAAAGCAGCGAAACCTTTAAACCTTTCCAGTTCTCGGTGCAGCAAGACGCCTATAAAAAGAGCGAACCGTCCAAAAACGTATCTTCTGTTGCGTGATGAAAAGACCATATCGACAACTCAAACCGGAAGACACTGAGCTCAGTAGCTTGGGTGGGTTTTCTCCCTTGCGCTATCAAGAGGGCAAGGGTCTGGATATTCATCAAAAGGATGTGCTGAGCGAAGAGGAAAAGGAGTTTCTCCGACAAATTGGTCACCTGCTCGAAAAGCTCCGTTGGGGCGAGGCCGATTAAGGCCAATCATTCAAACCGTAGCGCCTCAATTGGGTCGAGACGCGCAGCCTTCACCGCCGGAATTAAGCCGCTGAGCAAGCCTACCACAAAACACAAAATCGCCGCGAGAATCATCCAGGCCCAGGGAATTACAAAACCCTGGTCGAAAAATACCGACACCGCGTTACCCATCGCGATACCCAATACAATTCCTAAAACGCCTCCAAGCTGACAAATGACAATGGCTTCCGTCAGAAACTGATTGCGAATGCTGGAGGCTGTCGCCCCGATGGCTTTACGTACACCAATTTCTCGGGTACGCTCTGTAACCGAAACCAACATGATGTTCATCAGGCCTATGGCCGCACCCAGCAAGGTAATGATGGCAATGAGCGTTGCCGCAATGGTTACGTAGCTGAGGTTCTCAATGAGCATAGAACTCAGATTGTCGCTTCGGGTAATCTCGAAATTCTGCCGATCGCTCACCTTTAATCCACGAACTTGTCTGAAAATCCCCGTCGCTTCCGCCAAGGTAGCATCCAGTAAGTCGGGCGATTTGGCTAAAACATTGATTACAAACGACATATTCTGGCTGCCGAAATTCTTGCGCACGTTAAGCACCGGCAAAAGCACAATTTTATCGCCGCCAAAGCCAAAGCTGGAACCTTTGGCTTTGAAAACCCCAATTACCTTGGTTTTGAGCGCTCCAATGGAGATTTCTTTGTCGATCGGACTGCCCTTGGGAAACAGCCGTAAACGAATTTCCTGACCTATCAGTACCACGTTTGCGCCGGTAAGTACCTCACGTGCTGAAAAATTTCGTCCTTCTTCTATTTCGTATCCCGAAGTAATCGCGTAGGCTTCGTCGCCTCCAAACACTGCAATATTAGGATTCGTTTTTTGCGATTGGTGCTTCACCGTTGCGGTTCGGGTGCCAACGCAAGAAACGCCCACGGTGGAAGGAAAGCGGAACTCCTCCTTGAATTTACGCGCCTGCTCAAAGGTAATGTTTTCGAAAACCTCACGCTTTTGCCCGCCACGACCAATACGCACATTCGAGCCCTTGTTCCGAATGTTGAAGGTGTTGGCGCCCATAGAGGTGAAATTGCTGGTGATGGAATCCTTGATCACATCAATGGCCGTTAAAATTCCAACCAAAGCCATGAT
>CANHCM010000106.1 GCA_947459155.1 Bacteroidota bacterium
CGCTTGTTCGACTTTGTGGTGAATGCGAAGTCGCTTACCTGCTATGCCTTCGGATGGCCTCAGTTTCCCAATAACATCGACGAATTGTGGAATACTTCCTATAAAATCGATGCAGAGGTTTGGGCCGATGCCGGCTGTAGCCTCGACGGCGCCATGTACATTGCCGTAATCGACTCGGTAGAACTCCTGCCCTGGTTATCTCCGCAAAATTGTTGGGATCAGGGAAATCAGTTTGGGCAGTTTAACAGCACCTGCCAGTGCAAGAACGGCAGCCGCATGGCCAACTTCGTATTCCGAAACGAGAACAGCACCACCGAAATGGCTGCCATGCGCGACATGATCAATGCCGTGCCTAATGGAAACTACATTTTAGCCTACACCTGGATTTATGGTAAGTTCCAAACCTGGGACGAATCGGTATACCAAGCCTTTGAAAACCTGGGTGCCGACAGTGTACGCTACCTTCCCAACGAATACCCTTACATTTTCTTTGTCAAGAAAGGTCATCCGGAAACGGCCATAGAGTTAATTGCAGACTCCGCCAATGGAAATCTGGTGCTGAATGCACAGATGTTCAACTCGTGGATTAGCGGCGATTTCAGCTCAACCTTAATTGGTCCGGGCAGTGGTTGGGATACCCTTAGCTGGAAGGCCAAAGGTTTTGACAATCCGGGAGATAGCATTCGCATTCAGGTAAAAGGTGTGAAAGCCAATGGAATTGAAGACGTAGTGCTTGAGGCCGTTGGTGGTCCGCAGGGAGAGGTTAACCTTTCGCCTTCGATTGGCAACAACGAGTACGTTTACCTTAAGCTGAATGCCTTCATGCGCGACGATTCGCTGCGCACACCGGTTCAGCTCGACCGTTGGCAGGTAACCTTCGATCCGGTTCCTGAGGCCGCATTAAATCCTGTAGCCGGACTGTACCTTTACAACGATACTTTGCAGCAAGGCGACAGTCTGAAGCTGGCCATTGCCATCCAAAACATCAGTGCCTACGCCATGGACAGCATGCTGGTGGCCTACTGGGTGATGGATGCCGACCGGAACATTTTCCCGGTGAATTACGCCCGCCAAAAGCCGCTGGCTGCCGGAGAAATTCTTTACGATACCGTTTCGGTTTCTACCTTGCCATACGCAGGCTTGAATTCCATTTGGGTGGAAGCGAATCCCAATCAGGATCAGCCCGAGCAGTTCCGCTTTAACAACATTGGTTCGTTGAATTTCTTTGTAACCGGCGACAATGTGAATCCGTTGCTGGATGTGACATTCGACGGTGTGCATATTTTGAATGGCGATATTGTTTCGCCCCGGCCTGAGATTTTGGTGCAGCTGCGCGACGAAAATCCATACCTCGCACTCGACGATACCAGTGCTTTCCAGCTTTTCCTCAAGCGACCAAGTCAGAACGCCGCGGTACCGGTATTTTTCAACGGAACGCCTGAGCTGATTTTCATTCCGGGAAGCACCTCGGCCAACAAAGCGCGTTTGGAATACCGCCCGAACTTTACCGAAGATGGCATCTACGAGATGGTGGTGAAGGCTAAAGACCGCTCCAACAATGCTTCCGGCTCTATTCAGTACAGCATACGTTTTGAGGTGGTGAACAAGTCAACCATCACCAATATCCTGAACTACCCCAATCCTTTCAGCACACGAACGCAATTTGTGTTTACCCTAACCGGTTCGCAGATTCCGGATGACTTCCGCATTCAAATCATGACCATTACAGGTCGTGTGGTGAGAACAATTCGTGCCGAGGAGCTCGGACCGATTCGTATTGGAAGAAACATTACTGAGTTTGCCTGGGACGGTCGCGATGAGTTCGGCGATCAGTTGGCCAATGGTACTTATTTGTATCGGGTTTGGACATCGATCGACGGTCAGGACATTGAGCGACGTACAACTTCGGCCGATTCATACTTCGAACGAGGCTTTGGCAAGATGGTTTTAATGCGTTAGCCTGTTTGTAAATTGTTGTAATAGAAGGCGATGCATTCACTTTCGTATCGAATTCATAGAATTATCTTGCACTTCAGGGTTTAGTTTTTGCTAAACTTCACAGAATCAAAAGGATGAAATTTCCCCAATCGGGCAATTTCATCCTCTTCGATTTTAACCGCGCGCTGCATTGTGAATTTTAGGCGAGGGAATGAATAGGAGCAAGGCCTTGATTTTGGGCGATATTGCTGAGTTATCAACACATTGCAGCATTGGCGCGGCATTGAGCCGTGAATTCTTTTTGTAAGGAAGGCCCTGCGAATGGCTATCGCTGCAAAATCAAGGCTTTAACTTTGTTGCCGAATACTTAAGTGAAATTCCCTCTATGAAAAGAATCATCTTGTTAGCGCTTCCGGCCCTGTTGTTTGCAGCTTGCCAAAGCGACCAGCCCAACCCCGAGCTCGAGAAACTCAAAGCGGAAAAAGAGGCCATCGCCCGCGAGGCAGCCACTAAAGACTCAACGATTAATTCCTTCATGGAGTCGCTCAATGAAATTGAAGACAACCTCCGTGAAGTGAAGCAGCGTCAGGGCAACATCTCTTCTTCGGCCGCTAAAGGCAGTGCTGAATTGCAAGGAAATGCCAAAGACCGCATCAACGAAGACATCAACTTTATCAATGAGTTGATGGAGGAAAACAAGAGCAAAATCGCTTCTCTTCAGTCGAAATTGAAGAAGTCGAACCTCAAAATTGCGGAGTTCGAAAAGATGATCGAACGCATGACTCAGCAGCTCGCCGAGAAAGATCAGGAGATCTCAACCCTCAAGGAGCAACTGGCGGCGATGAATATTCAAATCACCGAACTCAACACAGCGGTGGATAACCTCAAGTCGGAGTCGGCCAACAAGACCCAAACCATCGAGCAACAAACCCAGCAGATGAATACGGCTTACTACTGCGTGGGAACCTACAAGGAGCTTCGCGACAACCGCGTGGTGAACAAAGAAGGTGGTTTCCTTGGTCTGGGCAAGAAGAAAATTCTGAAGTCTGACTTCAACCAGGATTACTTCACCCAAATTGATGTAACCAAAGTAACCAGCATTCCAATCAATGCGAAAGATGCCAAGGTGATTACCACACATCCAACTTCATCTTACAAACTCGAGATGGATGGCAAGAAGAAGGCGAAAAGCCTCACCATCACCAATCCAACACAATTCTGGAAATCGAGCAAGTACCTCGTGATTACAGTCGACAAATAAGCATTTTCACTCATCAACACACAAAAGCCGATCGGGAAACCGTTCGGCTTTTTTTTGCTCACCTCCCAGGATAATGAATCAACTCCGATTGCTTTCAGGCCAACCCGTGAGTAAAGAAGCGCCTCAAATCATCGGGCAATAGGATTTCATTGTCCTTCAACAATTCATACATTTGAATATGAAAATCGAGCCGCTTGAAGTAGAAAAGATTAAAGAACTTTGTAAGGAAAACAAAGTCAAGAGCTTGTACGCATTTGGCTCAGTAACTCGAGAAGACTTCAATCCTCAATCAGATATTGATTTAGTTGTGGATTTCAATGAAAATGACCCATTTAAGTACACTGACTTGTATTTCAATTTGAAATCTCGACTAGAAGAAATTTTAAAAAGGCAAGTCGATTTGCTGGAAGAAAGGGCAATCAGAAATAGATTTTTTCGCGAACAGTTAGAGAAGACTAAAGTTAAAATCTATGGATATTAAGATAAAGACATGGCTTCTTGATATTATTCAATCTATTGATGAGATCAACCTATTTATTGGGGAAAACAAAGACTTCATCGCCTATAAAAAGGACCTGAAGACAAAAAAAGCTGTTGAAAGGAATTTAGAAATTATTGGTGAAGCTGTTTCAAGAATACTGAAAGCGGAACCAAATTTTAAATTAGAAAATGCAAAGAATATCATTGGAACAAGAAATAGAATAATTCACAGCTATGATAATATTTCAGATGAAGTGGTTTGGACAATTGTTCATCGAGAGTTGCCCGATTTGAAATTGCAAGTGGAAGATTTGATAGAACGAATGTAGTACTGGCAACAAACGATCCTGGGCAAGAAAACAGAGCTGTATTTCTGACCCAAGGAGTCACTAATCTTTGAAGGGTATTGTGAACGGAATTTTTAATTCAAAGCCCCGAGTCAATTACTCTAATTGGTAAAACAGGATTAAGTCTCTTAAAATAAATGCATTCGATACTTTTCCGTAGGTCCTATCTCAGCTTGGTTAACACACTGCGTTGAACCTGCTGGATTGGGTAGGAAACAACTTCCGGCGATTCATCGTTCCCCTTTCCCGAGGTACTTCCGGGTTTAGCGCTTCCGCTAATCACCTCAAAATAGAGCGTGTCGCCGTCGAGCGTGTAGCAAGTGCTCAACAGGTTATCCATCACTTCAAATCTGCTGTAAAGACTTTTGCCGATAAGCGTCATCGGCAGTACAATGCCATTGCCCTCGTCGGTCTCGTAAACGCCCTTCGATTCATCTTTGGCCTTTAGATAATACTTCTTCTCAACCGGCATGCTTCCCTTGTACTGCGTAAGCCACAACCAAACGCCCGGCGTATCGGTTTGGGCAATGTGCATTTCTACCGGAACCTTGATGAATTGCTCTTCGCTTTTTCCGGCCATCTCAACGCGCATGGTGCCTTGCCAACGTCCTTCCCACGGCTGAATCGGACTTTGTGCAGCCGCCTGAATCATCCAGCCAAAAGAGAGTGCGAGAAAAAGCGGAGCCTTCATGTTAATTTTCCTGCTTGTTCTATCCACTTTGGGGCAATCATGAAGCAATTACAATAATTCGTTGGCCAGGTTGGCCAGCTCTGAGCGCTCTCCTTTTTCCAGGGTGATGTGTGCGTAAAGCGGATTGTTTTTAATCTTATCGATCAGGTAACTCAAGCCATTCGACTGGGTATCCAAATACGGAGTATCAATCTGGAAAATGTCTCCTGTGAATACAATTTTGGTGTTTTCACCGGCACGGGTGATGATCGTCTTCACCTCATGGGGCGTTAAGTTTTGCGCCTCGTCGACAATAAAATAGATGTTCGATAAGCTTCGACCGCGGATGTACGCCAGCGGTGTGATCAACAGCTTTTCGCTTTCGACCATCTCAGTGATTTTCTTGTACTCCTTGTCGGCTTCGTCCCACTGGTTTTGAATCATCTTCAAATTGTCCCACAAAGGCTCCATGTATGGATTAAGCTTCGATTTGATGTCGCCCGGCAAATACCCAATGTCTTTATTGCTCAAAGGCACAATCGGGCGGGCCAGATAAATCTGACGAAACTCTCTTTTCTGCTCCAGAGCCCCACTGAGGGCCAAAAGTGTTTTTCCGGTTCCTGCCACGCCTTGAAGCGTTACCAGCTTGATTTCGGGATTCATCAGCGCGTGCAGCGCGAAAATCTGCTCGGCATTGCGTGGACGAATACCGTATGCGGAGGTTTTTTCAACCCTTTCCATAAGGCCGCTGGCCGGATTAAACCAGGTGAGTACCGAGTGTTTGCCGTTTTTCAAGATGTAATAGTGGTTGCAAATCGGCTCTTCCTGATCGAGAAAATCGCCCGGCTTACAGTGTCCTTCGGTGTAAATCTGATCGATCACGCCCACACTTACACCGTGAAACACCGATTTGCCGGTGTACAAAGAGTCGACATCCTTGATCTTACCGGTTTCAAAGTCTTCGGCGTTGAGGTTCAGGCTTTTGGCTTTCAGCCGCAGATTGATGTCCTTCGTTACCAATACCACTTTATGCTCGGGGTATTCGTCCATCAGCGACAGCGCCGAATTGATAATCCGGTGGTCGCCTTTGTCTTCACCGAGAATTCTTACGGCGTCGAGGTTTTTCCCGCGTCCATTCATCACCACCTTAAATCTCCCCAGTTTGCCACCCATGGGTAACCATTCTGTGAGGTTAAATGTGCCACTGAGCCGATCCATTTCCCGAATAAACTCACGGGCTTCAAAGTTCTTGGTGTCGTTGCCCTTTTTGAAATTGTCGAGCTCTTCCAGAACGGTGATGGGGATGGCCACATCGTTGTCGTCGAAACTGTAAATGGAGTTGTGGTTATAAAGGATGACAGAGGTGTCGAGTACGAAAATCTTTTTCTGACGAGGCTTTTTGGTGGCCATAAGCAAAGCGGCTTTTAGGCTAAACTATCTGATTTGGATGCACCATCAGGTTAAGGCAATGAAAAGAAATGAACAAATTGTTCACCTCAGAGTGTTCCGAAAGGCCTTATTTTGCGGCATGAAAACGCGCATCACAGAACTCTTCGGCATTCAATACCCAATCATTCAGGCTGGCATGATTTGGTGCAGTGGTTGGGAATTAGCTTCGGCAGTGAGCAATGCCGGCGGACTTGGTTTGCTCGGCGCCGGATCGATGTATCCTGAAGTGCTCCGTGAACAAATTGCTAAGTGCAAAGCCGCTACCACTAAGCCTTTTGGAGTGAATGTGCCGCTGCTCTACCCGAACATCGAGGAACACATGCAAATCATTGTCGAAAGTGGTGTGAAAATCGTGTTCACCTCTGCCGGGAATCCAGCCACGTGGACTGCTAAACTCAAGGCGCAAGGAATTACAGTGGTGCATGTGATTGCCAACACCAAGTTTGCCCTCAAAGCTCAGGCGGCCGGCGTTGATGCCATTGTGGCGGAAGGCTTTGAGGCCGGAGGTCACAACGGAAGAGAAGAAACCACCACCCTGGTGTTGATTCCGCACATTCGCAAGGTGGTCGACATACCGCTGATTGCCGCCGGAGGAATCGCCACCGGGGCGCAAATGGCAGCGTGTTTTGCGCTGGGCGCGGATGGCGTTCAGGTAGGCAGTCGGTTCATCGCCACGCCGGAGTCATCGGCCCACCAGGCCTTCAAAGAACGCATTTTACAAGCCGGCGAAGGCGAAACGAAACTCTCACTCAAGGCCTTAACCCCAGTTCGCTTGCTACACAACGCCTTTGCCCAGGCGGTGCAGGAAGCTGAGGCCGCCGGCGAAAGTAAAGAAAGGCTGGCCGAATTGCTGGGTAGGGGCAGGGCCAAAAAAGGAATGTTCGAGGGCGACCTCGAGCAGGGTGAACTCGAGGTTGGGCAGGTTTCAGGCATGATTACCGAAATGAAGCCTGCGGCTGAAGTGGTAAAGGAGTTGGTGGATGGCTGTAAGGCTCAGATTCAGGCCCTTTCAGGTTTGTTGGGCGCTTAGTTATCCTTCCGCTTCCGCTTAAAAAAATCACTCAACAAAGCGGCACATTCCTCTTCCAGCACGCCCGATTTCACTTGTGTTGAGGGGTGCAAAAGCTGCGCGGAGATTTGAGAGATGCCCCTTTTCCGATCGGTGGCTCCGAATACAATTGCCCCAAGCTGCGTCCAAAATGCGGCGCCCGAGCACATCGCGCAGGGCTCCAGGGTAACATACAAGGTGCATTCGTTAAGGTATTTGTTGTTCAGATATTCAGCCGCCGAAGTAAAGGCCTGCATTTCGGCGTGAGCGGTGAAGTCTCTTAGCTGTTCGGTGCGGTTGTAGGCCCGGGCAATGATTCGGTCTTTCCAGACAATCACGCAACCGATGGGTACTTCATCTTCCTGCGCCGCCAATTGAGCCTGTCGCAAGGCCTCTCTCATGTAATACGCATCGTCGAACATGGGGCAAAAATAACCATTCCGTTGGATGGCCCACAGATTCAGGGCGATTGTCGACTCAACCGAAGTCTATACGGCACTACAGTCACTAAACCCGACCAACCCGATTTTTCCACGTATTCCCGAAAAGGCTATTTCACTTTTGCCGATTGTTCCTTGTGTTCGGAGTATGGAATGAATTTGTTCCCATCATAAAGGAAAAGGCCGGTTTCACGTGTGCCTACCCAAATGTTTCCGGCCTTGTCTTCTAAAATCGACCAAACTCCTGAGGTGTTGAGTCCGTCGCGGGCCCCAAAACACCGAAACGACTTCCCGTCGAACTTGCACAAGCCATCACCACCAAACCATAAATTGCCTTTTCGATCTTCAACAATACGTGTAACCATGCCGGGTAGGCCCTCAGCTTCTGAAAACGTGGTAAACGACTGTCCATCATACCGATAGGCTCCGCCCCAACTGCTAAACCAGATGTTCCCGTTACGGTCTTGCACCTGAGGCCAGCCCCAGGCATGCGGCTTCGGGCTGGGTCCATTTTGATACAATACCTCAAGCTTAAGCCTGCTGAGCGATTTCCCATCATAGCGAAACACGCCTTCGTTGGTTCTGCTGCCAAACCAAAGGTTGCCGGCTCGGTCTTCCAGCATGCGCTCAGCTTTGTCGTTTGGCGTTAGGTAGCCCTGCGCTTCCTGAAGTTGATCAAAAAGGCTGAACTCCTTTCCGTCGTAGCGATAGACGCCATCGATGGTCGCGAACCACAGGGTACCGTCTTTGGTCTGTAGAATTTGGTACACCCAATGAGAATTGCGGTAGTAGGAATTATCATTGGCCGGTAACTCTTTGGACAGAGGAATCTTCACTTCGGTAAAGGTTTTACCGTCAAAAAGGCAAGGCCCCCCGGCTGTGCCAATCCACAATCGGCCTGCACTTTCTTCAAACAGGCTATACACCTCGTTGTTGCTCAGGCCATCGCTTGTGAGGAAGCGGCTAAACGACTCCCCATCGAACCTGTACAGGCCGTTTTCGGTGGTGCCAAACCAGAGAATTCCGGCTTTGTCCTGAAGAATGCAGTTTACATTGCCATATCCGGGATTGCCGATTGTTTTCAGCATTTTGGGCTGCTCTTTCCGGGCTTGTACTTCCTTCTTTTCCGGGGTGTTGCAAGAGGTGCAGCCAAGCAGAAGTGCATGGGAAGCAATGATTATGGCCGACAGTATACGATTTCTCAAGGTTACTTTAGTGGTTTTAAACAAGCCTGTTTTGCAAAATGGAAGGACGGTTTTTCCGATGCTGAGGCAATGGTAGAGGATTAAATTGGTTTACCCGGCCTTGTTGAGATTTATTCGCCTCACAGACTTTCCCAGTGATTCCGGCCAAGCGGGTTAAAGCAGCTCCGGACCTTGATAAAGAATGTCGTTCCATTCGGGATGCTTGCCGGCATATTTAACCAGGAATGGACAATACAATTTTGCCTTTTTCCCTTCCCGGCGCAACCAGACGAATGTAGCCTCGGCCAACTGAA
>CANHCM010000107.1 GCA_947459155.1 Bacteroidota bacterium
AATGAGCGTTCCGGGAAGCCGAATTTTGGCGTACAAGGGCGACAATACCAATGCGAGGCCCAGAAAAATCAGGGCTGAGAGAAAGATGAACACCACATTGAGCAGTCGGTCGGGCGGCACCAACAAGCCGGTGCTGTAGTAAAAAGGGAAGAGCAGGGCCGGAATGCACAGTGCGGCCAGCGTTAGTTGAATGAGGCTGCGTACTGAAAGTCGGCCATCGCTTCGAGGAGGACTTAACAGCGGCAGTATCAAAGCGATGAGGAGCAAAGGTGTGCTTCTCGACCAATCGCGGAGGTAATGCGCTGTGCGGCTTAGGCTTTCGGTAATGGCAAAGCGGATGTTTCCGGCTTGTTGGCCTTGGGCTTCGGCAAAAAAGGCCAGGCGAACCTTGCTTCCCGGAGAGCCCAGCTCAAGGGCCGAGCCGGCCACAAACGCAAGGATTGCCGCCATAAACCATCGGTCGTGAAGGCTCGAACGCTGAACGCTGAACATGAAGACCAAGGCCATCAACAAAATATTAATCTCGCTGCCTGTACACACCACAAAAGGAAGCGTGGCATACAACAGCCTGGTGCTGAACCGAGCTCTGGCCGAACAGAAATGCAGGTACAGCCATGCCGAAAGGAAGAACAGGCCACTGAGATAGGCCATCGAGGCGGTAAACCAGAACAGCAGCTCTACCGGACGTGGCACGTAGAGGAGAAGAAAAATGCCAAACACCACAAAAACCTTGAACGAGGCCGATTCGCTGCGAAGCAGTTTGGTATAAACGGAAGCTAAGAGGGCGCAGGTGGCCATCAACATAAACAGCGAAAAAAGCCCGGCTACAGCGGGACCCCAAAACTCTCCGAACGCAAGTGGGCGAAGCAGAAAAATAAGCGCGTAGCTCGACATACGGCCGCTCCAGTAAAGGTAATAATGGCGTAAAGCCCCAAACATTCCGTGCTTTTGAAGCAGCATGTAGTCGTAATAATCGTCGCTCGAAGCCATGCTGTGGAAGGCCAGCCAGACAAATGGGGCGAGCACCAGCAGAAGGCAAATGAGGTAAGGCAAATTGTTGCGTTTAAGCATAAAAGGCTATGGCTTTGGTGCTTTTCGAATTTGCAAGGCCCTTTGTTCATCGCGTTGGGCTTGGGCCACATTCCCAGATTTTCGGTAGGCTGCTGCGCGCACTTCCCAGGCTGAGAAATCGCCGGGTTGCAAGCTGATGGCGCTGTCGGCATCGGCTATTGCGGCCTTCCAATTTCCAATGCGGAGGTAGTACTCTGCCCGACCTACATGGTAAGAGGCATTTATAGGATCGAGCCGAAGCGCTTGCTGGAGATCGGCCAGACCTTGTGCGTCGCGAAATTCATTTAAATGCACAATGCCGCGTTGAAACCAGGCATCCGCAAAGCGTGGATTGAGCGCGATGGAGCGGTTAAAATGCTGCATCGCCTCCGAAAAGCTAAAAAGGGCGAAAGGCTTCTTGCCGGAGCTGCCGTCGGGGTCGACAAAACGAGAACGCAAATACCCTTTGTAATACCAGGCCAGGGCATTGAGGCTATCGGTGGCGGTGGCCTTGTTGAGTTCGCCCAGGGCCGCATCGAAATTGTCCTGCATAAAACGAATCATGGCCAGCTCGATGTGTGCCAATGGTTTTAAGGCGCTGTTGGGCTGAAGGAGGCGATTGATGAAGCTTATGGCCCGGGTGGTATCGCCCGACTGCGCGTAAAGCCGGGCCAATTCGAGGGTGGCCTCCTCGCATTCGGGAAAGCGTCGGCTTGCCGTAAGCAGGTCGTTCTTGGCCAGCTCTTCTTTTAGGATTTTTCGGTAGGCTGAAGCCCTCAAAACCAATACATGGCATTGAGTATCGCCATCACTCAGCAGCGCATTGGCCTCGACCAATGTTCCCAGATAATCTTCCTGAAGCCACTCCTGCTGCATCCTGTCAACCGAAGGCGTATAAGGCTTGCACGAAACCCAAAAAAGCAAAACTACGCTGAGAAGGCTACAGGCCTTAGTCTTCGGTATATGCTGCAGCAAAATTGCTCTCATCAAATGGAACAGTAAGGGTTCGACATTCCATTCTGCCCTCGGCGGTGTAGTTGCAATGCTTAGCCTCTATCAGTATTTCGGGTTTGTTCAGGCCCAGCTCCGACTTCTCTCTCAGTTGCGTAATAAATCCTTCGACCAGTGTGGTGTCGCTGCTTATTCGCATTTTCTGCTCAGGGGTAAGCAATTGCTCCACATCAATGCGGTCGATTTGTCCGGTAAGGGTGTTTTTACTGTAAAACTGTAAATCGGTAAACTGGGTGTTGATGGGCATTTCGGCCGAAAAATGAAAGGCGGAATTCGCCCAACGTACGCTTCCAATTTGCAGGTACATCACAACGGGAGCAAACACCTGAATACCAATGAACATCAGCGCCAGCAAAGGAAAAAGAAAACGCACCTTGAATTGAAGCATAAAATTTCCACCCGGCTGAAAGACGTCGCCCTTAAACTCAAAAACATCGTAGAGGAAATAGGCTACCCTTGAGAAGAAATTGTGTATGCGTTCGGCCGGTAGAAAAACTGTACAGGCCAAGATCATCAACAATGGAAAAATTCCGGTAGGTAACAAGATGAAGCCGATGGTTTGCACCATTAAAACCACCCAAAAAGCCCTGTAGCTGGTACGTTGGTCGAATAAAAAGTGTGGAATGATAAAGTCGAAGAGCAGCATCATCCAGGAGAAGGCCATCGGTAACCAGCCCGGAATGTGCAACGACCAACCAAGCTGTTCGATGCTGTTGTTCACCCATGAGCTCATCTGCGCCCCGCTAAAAAGCCAGTCGGCATTGAGCTTTGCCATACCTGCAAAGAAAAACACCATGGCCACCTGAAGCTGAAAGGCCAGCAGAAGCCAACGCGGAATATAGTCGATGCGGATTTCGGGCTTTCGGATTAAGTCGATGGAGAAGTTACGGTGTGCCGGCGAGAGCAAAAGCATCACAGCCAACAACAAAACGAAGTAATAATAACTCAGGTAGGAGGCCTGATCAATCAATGCGGCGTAGGCGAAAAGCAGCGTAAATACAAAGGCGCTACGTCGGAAAAACCAGCCGGCACCCAGAGCGAGGGCCGACAAGGCAATGCCTGAAAAAACGCCATACATGGCCCACACCGGCAGGGGCTGCACCCATTCAAGTCCACGGTACGGAATGTGAATCAACTCGGGCGAATAAATGGCCGAAACCCTGCCCGAAAACATCATCATCAATGCCCAAAGGAACATCGAAAAACCAAAAGCCAACCTCAGCGCCACAATCGGATACACAGAAGCCGCCTGAAAAAGCAGCCCTCCCGATTGAGGTTTAGCGGTAATCCTGAATACGCCCATCTTACTTTTATCTTGCTACCGTCGATTAAAAGTACATCCAATTTTTGAATTAGCCGACAGGTTTATATGATGGAATTATCACTTTTCTTTGTGCTTTCCTTTTCTTGCTATGGTTAAAAAGGCAATTTGGCTTTTCCTGCTGTGCTTCGTTGCGCAGGTTTCAGAGGCTCAGGTAACGGGCCGACTGGGTTTTTCGGCCGGTCCAACGTTCGGTTTAACCGACGACGATCAAGTGTTAAGTCAGAGTTTTTTCACCGCCTCCCGGGCCGGCGTTCAAGGTGGCATCAATGGCTCCTTCACCTTCGGCGAGCGAATCTGGAGCCGCGTTGATGTAAACTATTCACGGCTCAACTTCGCCTTTCGCCAAAATGCGAATGCCAACTTCGGCGTCGATATGCGTTGGGGCATGAGCAACCTCGAGCTTCCGGTAAAAATTGGCTTTGGTGGCTTCCTGGGCTCGCTCCGCCACCGCGAGTTCATCGGCTTGGCCTACACGCTGCCGCTCGCTTTTCAGGCCGACCTCGAACTTACCGGCGACAGTGCCGCAGCGTGGAAACCGCAAATCATCCAACAATACCAATCCAAAGGCTATCTTAGCTATATGGCCGGTATGGAAATCGGCACCGAGTTCGACAACGATGGCGCCCTGTTTTTCGGACTGAGCTTCCGCTGGAACCCCCAGCAGCAGTATTCTTTCCAGTTCGATTCACAGCGCTTCAATCCACAAGTCGCGGCCACCAACGGCAACTTTGTGATGCTCGAAATTACCTATTACCTGCCGCGCTTCTCGTACTGGTTTAAGCGTGATTTCACGTACTAACAGAGCCTGATAAAAAGTCAGAAATGATGCGCAATTCTAATGGTGCATCTGAACAGAAGTCGCCGCGCAAGGCTTGAAAGAAATGCACTTTAATGGGCGAAATGGCCTTAAGTCCTTTAAAGTAAACCCCCTGAGTGCTTTTCAAAGGCCTTAATCACCGCGCAATCCACAGTTCGGGATTCAGCTTGGTTTTGCCTTTCCAAATTTCAAGGTGAGCCTCAGGCTGACCATCATTGTTGTCGCCTGCGGTGCCAATTGTAGCGCCGGTCTTGAGCTTATCGCCCTTGTTCACACTCACACTGGCCAGGTTACTGTACACACTGAGGTACTCGCCATGTTTCAGAATCACCGCCGAGCCTGAACCGGGAATCGAGACCACGCCCATCACTTCGCCATCGTAAATGGCCTTAACCCGGGCATTGCGCGTGGTGCCAATGTCGATGCCGTTATTCACCGTCGAAATGCCCCTCAAAACCGGGTGCGGGTGGGTTCCGAACGACTCCGTTACCGCGCCTTTGTCGACCGGCCAGGGCAAACGCCCCTTGTTGGCCTCGAATTTTCCGGAGAGCGCGGCGGTTTCCGGACTTACCTTTAGCGCTGGTTCAGCGGTTTTGGCCGCCGTCCCGGCGGATGGCTTGGCGGCCGCAGTGCCACTCTTTCGGGCAGCCGTCTCCTTGGCCTTCACCGCAGCCCTCTCGCGGGCAATCTCCCGTTCGATTATTTTCCTGATTTCAGCATCGAGCTTTTTCGAAGCCGCTTCCTTGCGACTGAGCTCCTTCCGCAAGGCCTTTTCTTTCTTCGATAAGCTGGCGACCGTCTTCTCGCGCTCCTGCTTCTCCTTGCTCAGCTCCTTTTTCTCCTGAACCTCCGAGCCCAACAACTGCTGCTTGGTACTCAGATCGGTCCTCAACACACGCACCTTTCCATCAAGCTCCTGTTGCGAAGCCTTAATCTGGCGGGCTTGCTCCTTTCGAAACGAAGCGTACGACTTCAAATAATACAGCCTTTTGTAAGCCTGCTGTATGGTTGAGGCCGAAAACACCAGCAACAGCGCCGACTGCTGGTTACGCGTCATGTAGGCTCGCCTTACCAGTTTGGCGTAGCTGGCGCGGATGCGCTCAAGGTCACGCTGCAACTCATCAATACGCTGACTGTTCTGCGAAATGGTGCTGCTCAATCCGTTGATTTCTAGCTGAATGGCTCCAATGAGACGCATTCGGTCCTGAAGTTTCTTGTTGAGTGCCTTAAGCTGTGTAAGCGAGGCATTCTTGTTCTTCCGGGTTTCGCTAATGAGCTGATTCGTTTGCCTGATCTCTTCCTGCAAGGCACGCTTTCTCTGCTCCAGATTCTCCTTTCCGGTTTGCCCCTGTACGGGGATGACCACCAGGATCGTCAGCAAAATCAGCAAAAACCTAACGCATTGGCTCATAGTCTTCGGGAATCGAAAAGGGCAGGTTTTGCTCCTTGTTTACAGATTGCTTCGAATAATCGATCAGGATTTTCACCTGCTTGTCGGCCGAAGCCTGCACAACGAGCGTCTTCGGCACCTTGATTCCTTCGATCACCTCGAAGTTCGGGTACTGAACACTCAACTTGCGCAAGGGCTTGTAGTCGGTCAGCTCCATACGCGTAATTTTCTGATAAACAGGCGAAAACCATATTTCCTGCGAGAGAATCTGCGGTATTTCGAGTTCGTTTTCCCGGCGCAGTCTTCGTTTTTTAAAGGTGCTCAGAATGCGTTCTCCGTTTTCGCGGTCGCTGATGTATTTATCCACACTGTAATGTAGATAGGCATTTCCGGTGAGCACCGACTCAATCATGTCGAAGTTCACATCCACCTGCATCATTTGGTTGAGGAAGTGAATGTCGCCTTTAAAGTAGCTGCCGTTGAGGCGATTGATAAACTTGATAGAATCGCGGGTGATCAAGGCCCTGGCCACCTCGATGCCTAAGGCCGGCGAAATAGACATCCAAATGGCAGAATCGCTGCGAATCCGAATATTGGCCTGGAACGATTTGGTTTCTTTGTTCATCTCCAGCTCAACTGCAGCCCGGGCCGCGAAATACTGAAGGGGCGCGTCGGCCGAACGAATGGCCTGAAAGAGGCTGTCGGGCAGGAAATATGGATAAGGCTCTACCACCGAAGTGTCGACCGGCTGTGGGGCCACCACCTCAACCCTACGCGATTTACACCCCCAAACGAAAAAACTGGCCAGCAACAGTGCGCCGAAAAGCGGGTTTGCTGTTTTACGGAACTGTGCTTTCACTCGACGAGCGATTCGGTGTTGATTTTCTGTTCTAAACGTTCGCTTCCGCCTCCGATCTCCCGGGCGCGTTTCCAAAAGTCGAGGGCATCAATCTTCTTCCCTCGTTTCCATAAAATATCGCCTTTGTGCTCCACAATGGTGGCACTGCGCATTCCACCACTTTCGAGCGCCTTGTCGATCCAAATTTCGGCCTGCTCATACTCGCCACGCTGATAAAGCACCCAGGCCTTGGTATCGAGGAACGAGGCGTTGGCCGGTTGGAGTTCGTTGGCCCTTGAGCTCAACTCCAAAGCCCGATCGAGCTTGGTTTTACGCAACGAAAGGTAATAGGCATAGTTGTTCATCACGTAAACGTTGCGGGCGTCAAACGTGAGGGCCTTCTCATAAGCCTCGTCGCTCTCAGTATGCTTCTTGATGGCATTGTAACTGTCGCCCAGCGAGGAATAAAACTGCGCCGAAAGCGCCGGATTGTCAACGGTCATCTCCGCACCACTGCGAAGGTCTTCGATCGCCTTTTCGTATTGCTTGAGTTGAATTTGAGCCACACCGCTGTAGAGGAAAAACACCGGCGAGGTAGGAAACAACTCGATGGCCTGGCGGCTTTTGTCGCGCATCTTCTCAAACTGCTGCTGTTCGGAAGCAATCATCAGCAACTGATTCCACACACCAAACACCGAAGGGTCGAGCTCCAACACCCTTTCGTATTGAGCCGCCGCCTCGGCAAGCTTGTTTTCGCGGTACAGGAAATCGCCGTAGGCCGCGCGGGCTCTGGCCGACTCGGGGTGACTCTCCACCACGAGGCTACAAAGCTCCATGGCCTGCGGTACAAGCTCAGGGAACTGCTGACTTAAATCGAAATACGACGACAGCAACTGGAACTTCAGGTCGAGCTCGGCTTCCGGATTGGCTACGGCCTTCTTCAAGGCTTCAAACGACTTCTCCTTCTCCCCTTCCTGGCGGTAAAACTCGGCCAAACTAAAGTAAACATTGGGATTATTGGGGTCTAAACGAACAATCGTTTCCAGCTCAGCCAAGGCCTTGGCCTTTTCGCCCTGCGCCTGATAAATTTCTGCCAAAAAGCCGCGGTAGCTCAGCTCTTCGGGAAAGGCTTTGATGAGGCGTTCAATTTCTTCGATCGCCTTCTCAGGCTTGTTGATCTGCAGATAGAGTGTTTTCTTCTGCACCGAGAGTTCCTCGCTAACGCCCGACACTTTCTCAATCTTATCGTACACCGCAATGGCCTCAGCAAACTTGCGGTTGAGCTCGTAGGCTGCAGCCATGTTATACTGGTATTCGGCGTTGTTGGGCTCGCTCTCGGCCAGCGACTTTAACAAAGGCAGAAGCTTGTCGTTTTTACCCCGCGCTTCGTACACCTCGGCCAAAGAGAGAATGTACCATTTGTTTTTCGGGTCGAAGCGAACCGCTTGCTGACCGCTAATTTCGGCCTGGTCGCCCATGCCGCTTCTGAGGTAAAGCTGACTGAGTTCGTAGTGCACGGCGGCGCTGCGCGGATTGATGCGCATGGCCTGGTTGAACTTCTGTATGGCCGGACCAACATTGCCAAGAATCTTTTCCTTGTTCGCCTCGAAAAACAAGTAACTGAAGTCGATCATTTCGCGCTCAGTCAATGAGCCATTGGCCGGATTGCCCTGCGCACTCTCGGGATTTTTGGGGCTTTTCTGCGCCTTGCAGGCCAAAAGCAACAAGGGCAAAACCAGCACCCAGTGGGCGAGGAAACGATACGATATCAGCGGTTTGGTAATCATTCAGCAATCAGGGTTGAGTAATCACTCAGACTGAAATCCAGCTTTTTACCTCGAATTTCTGCAAAGCTGCCTATCAGCGAGTTGTCAATAACGCTGTTGCTGATGCGGGTATTTTTCTGAACTACAGAATTACTTAACACACTTCCGGTGATTTGTGTTCCGTCGCCCAAAGAAACGTTAGGCCCGATTACCGAACCGCTCACTTTTACGCCTTTACCTATAAAGCAGGGCTGAACAATTGTGCTGTTCTCAATCTGGGCATCGGCGGCAACCGAGTTGGTGGAAGGGTTGAGTTGTAACCAGCGGTTATGTGTGGCCACCGTTGCATTCTTGTTGCCGCAGTCGAGCCATTCGCTTACCTGCCCGGGAGCAAAGCTCAAGCCCTTGCGTTGCATGTTCTCCAGCGCATTGGTGATCTGAAATTCGCCCTTTTCCTTCAGGTTGTTGTCGATCAGATACTGCAACTCCGCACGCAGATTTTCTCCGTCGCGGAAGTAATAAATCCCGATGATGGCTAAATCAGACACAAAGGTTTCGGGCTTTTCGACAAAGTCGGTAATCAGCCCTTGCTCATTGAGTTTTACCACACCAAAGGCGCGGGGGTCATCCACCCGTTGCACCCAAATAACAGAGTCTTTCTGCTCATCGAGTACAAAGTCGGCCTTAAACAGCGTGTCGGCGAAGGCTACAATCACCTTTCCGCTCAACGATTCGGCGGCACAAAGCACTGCGTGTGCGGTACCGAGCGGCTCGTCCTGGTAATAAATGCTTCCTTTGGCGCCGATTTTCTCAGCCACAGCCACCAGGTTTCTCTCTGCTTCTTCGCCGAAGCGACCCACCACAAAAGCCACCTCTTCGATAGGCTCT
>CANHCM010000108.1 GCA_947459155.1 Bacteroidota bacterium
CTGCCTATGCTGGCTTTGGCGGCCCTTTGCCTGATTTTAAGTTTGAGCGGAACTTACTACGTGCGCAGTTTAGCCATCTGCTTTAGCTTAATGATTATTGCGCTGGTATTGAGCGTGGTATACGAATGGCTGCAATTCTATCGAATCAGGCGCATGGCGGGTTAGGGGCTGATGACCGTGTTTCAACAGCCTTAAACCTGAAAAATCCATTAGATTTACCGCAACTTTCCCCACAATATGCTTCGAATTCTTCCCCTTGCTTTAATCGTTCTGCTTTCGGCCTGCGGCCAGAAGGAAAAAGGAAGTCCTGTTGCTTACAACGACAGTTTGGTTGTTCAACAAATGAAGGTAGCAGAAGCCTCCGATCGGATGCTTGAAGTTCTCGATACGTATGTAAAAGAGGACATGGAGACCGTTTACGGGCGATTCAATGAGGCCATCGAAAAAGCCCTCGAACGCACCGAAGCCCTCGGCGCTTATGGCGAAGATGATGCTTTCCGCCAGGCCACGATTTCCTATTTGAATACCTTTAAAGAATTGGCCGCAAACCAGTACCGTGAAGCCCTTCAATTGCTTTCTAAAGGCGATAGCGTTTATACCCCGGTAGACGAAAAGCGCATTGAGTTGTTGTACAAAGAAATTGACGCCCGCAGCGCAAAAGTTACTCAGGCCTGTCGCGAGGCACAGGAAGCCTTTGCCCGCAAATACAATTTGCAACTGACCCCTTGATTTGTAATGACCATCAACGCCGATACTCCTGCTTCCCGATTTCCAATCGGTCGTTTTGTTGAACCGGAAAGCCATACCGCCGATGATCTGAAGCTTTGGTTTGAGCAAATTTCCCACCTTCCACATCACCTCATCAAGGTTGTGCAAGAGCTTAGTGAGGCGCAACTCGACACGCCTTACCGCGAAGGAGGCTGGACGGGTCGGCAGGTCATCCACCATGTGGCCGACTCTCACCTGAATTGCCTGACCAGGGTTAAACTGGTTTTAACGGAAGAAAATCCGGTCATCAAGCCCTACGACGAGAACGCCTGGGCAAAATTGCCCGATTACGCCGAAAATGTCGATAGCGCACTCGATATTATCAGAGGAGTGCATCACAAGCTTTCGGTGGTTTTAAAGGCCTGCCGGCCCGATGACTTTGATCGTCTGTATACGCATCCACAATACGGCTACACCCGATCGCTGGCTTATCTCTGTGCCTTGTATGCCTGGCATGGAGCGCACCATACTGCACATCTTCGGTTGCTGATGAAGTAAATCGGAACGCCTTTCCTATTTTTGCGGCCTTATTGTAATCACGATACTATGGCCCTTACCACACCTTTACGCGTTGCCGATATTCTTCTTACCCAGCCCGAAGACCAAATTCTGAATGTATCAGGATGGGTGCGCACCAAACGGGGAAATAAGGAGGTGGCCTTTATTGCCATCAGCGACGGATCTACCATTCATACCCTTCAGGTAGTGGCTGAAGTAAGCCGCTTCGATGAGGAGTTGATGAAAAAGATTCAAACCGGAGCCGCCATCAGTGTTCGTGGTAAGCTTGTGGCCTCTCAGGGCTCTGGTCAGGCAGTGGAGCTTGTGGCCGAAGACCTTAGCGTACTGGGTGAAGCGCCTGCCGAAGAATATCCGCTTCAAAAGAAAAAACATACCCTTGAGTTTTTGCGCGAAATTGCCCATCTGCGCCCGCGCACCAATACCTTCGGCGCCATTTTTCGCATTCGCCACACCCTGGCCTATGCGATTCATCACTACTTCAACAGCAAGCACTTTTACTACGTGCATGCTCCAATTATTACCGGCTCCGACGCTGAAGGTGCCGGCGAAATGTTCCGGGTGAGCACCTTGGATGCCGGCAATCCACCCCGAAAAGAGGATGGGACGGTCGACTTTAGTCAGGATTTCTTCGGCAAAGAGGCCAACCTCACTGTTTCTGGTCAGCTGGAAGCCGAGCTTGCCGCATTGGCCCTTTCGCGGGTTTACACTTTCGGTCCAACATTCCGCGCAGAGAACTCCAACACGACAAGGCATCTTGCCGAGTTTTGGATGATTGAACCGGAGGCCGCTTTTTTTGAGCTGGAAGACAATATGAATTTGGCCGAGGACTTCCTCAAGTACCTCATCGCTTATGTGTTGGAACACAATGCCGACGATCTGGCATTCCT
This sequence comes from Bacteroidota bacterium, assembly GCA_947459155.1. Taxonomy (GTDB): domain Bacteria; phylum Bacteroidota; class Bacteroidia; order M30B66; family M30B66; genus CAMCXT01. The sequence goes on from CANHCM010000108.1 coordinate 2,175, forward strand.
CGAAAAGCGACTGCTGGAAGAAGAAAGCCAGATTGCCAAAGATCAACGCAGCCCAATGCCACTAATCGAAAAGCTGCGGTTTGTACTCGATAACCCCTTCGAACGGATTACCTACACCGAAGCCATTAGCATTTTGGAACGTTCGGGTAAAAAGTTCGAGTTTCCGGTTAAGTGGGGCATCGACCTGCAAAGCGAGCATGAGCGCTATCTGGTAGAGAAACACTTCAAAAAGCCTGTAATTCTCACCAACTACCCCAAAGACATCAAGGCCTTTTACATGAAGCAAGACGCTGATGGAAAAACGGTTCGGGCGATGGATGTGCTGTTTCCCGGTATTGGTGAGATTATCGGGGGCTCACAACGTGAAGAAGATTACGACAAGCTCAGCCGCAGGGTAGATGAAATGGGCATTCACCGCGAAAGCCTTTGGTGGTATCTCGAAACCCGTAAGTTCGGAACGGTTCCGCACAGCGGATTTGGCTTAGGCTTCGAACGTCTCGTGTTATTTGTAACCGGAATGGGAAATATCCGCGACGTGATTCCTTTCCCGAGAACCCCGCGCAATTTGGAATTCTAAGGTTCTTGTAACCTGAATTTTACCCGCGAAGCCATCATTTCGGTTTCCATCTCGGTGCACACACCGTTGAGGTAACGAAAGGTATTTACCGACCCGTTGGGCTGCTTTACCTCGTAAGCACCTTGTCCTACCGATTTGATGGTTACATAAGTACCCAACCGTTCAGAAAAAATGGTGCTTCGGTTGGTGGGCTCGAAATGGTACAACAAGCCCACACTAAAGTGGATCGGACTGGGAATTACTTTACCACTGGCTGCATCTGAATCGACCCGATAGCGGTTGTTTTGCCACGAAATAGTCACCCATTCTTTCAGCTTATTGTTGATGAGCTTTTCAGAACTGGCAAACACCAAACGATTGTGATGGTAACGCACCCGAATGTCGGACACTACCTCGCGAAAAGGAAAGCTAAGACGAGTTACCAAAGAAATTACCCGGGTACTGTCGTTCGGATATTGACATAAAGCATTGAGCTGACCTACCTCAGCACCTGAAACAAAAACAGAGTAGGTGAGGTGGCGGGCACTCGCAGGACATAATAGGAGCAGCACAAGCAGGCTGCTAAGCAAAAACTGGATCATCGAAAAACTGCGCTTCGGCAACCATTCCAACACCAATCCCATTCAAATCTGTGAAGCCGTTACCAAAGCCTCAGCAAAGTAGGCATAATTCCTGAGATGTGCGGGAAAAGCCCATCGAAAATCGTCCAAAAATTAATAAAATTGCAGTGTCATGTTAAAACAGGGTCTTCAGCAAAAGCTTCTTCAGAAACTCTCTCCACAGCAAATTCAGCTGATGAAACTCCTCCAGGTGCCAACCGTCGCATTGGAGCAGCGCATCAAGGAGGAGCTGGAAATTAATCCTGCGCTGGAAGAGGGCGGCGAAAACAACGAACAGGATGAGGTTTCGGAAGATCCATTTGCTTCGGCCAACGATGGTGATGAAGAAGCCCATGAAGATCAGAATCGCGACGACTTTGACTTGTCGGCCTATCTCGACGACGACGAAACGCCCGCTTACAAGCTCCAGGCAAACAATTACAGTCCCGACGACGAACGCAAAGAAGTACCCTTTGCCGGTGGCGTTACTTTTCAGGAGCAACTCAAGGCACAATTGCAACTTCGCGACCTTGACCCACGGCAGTATGCCATAGCTGAGTATTTGATTGGCAATCTCGACGAGGATGGCTACTTGCGAAGGGAATTGTTTGCGATTGTTGATGATTTGGCCTTCTCGCAAAACATCGAGACCAGCGAAACCGAACTCGAACAGATTCTGGGTGTAGTTCAACAACTTGACCCTCCGGGAGTTGGCGCCCGCGATTTACAAGAATGCCTCTTGCTCCAGCTCAAGCGGAAGCATCAGACCGTAGAGCTTAAAACAGCGGCCATCATTCTCAAAGAGTGCATGGAAGAGTTCTCGCGAAAGCACTACGACAAGGTGGCTAAAAAGCTGGAACTGAGCGACGAAGAGCTGAGGCTGGCGATCAAGGAGATTCTTCGGTTAAATCCACGTCCGGGGAACTCCGAAAGTAGTTCGGCAAAAAGTACCGAGCACATCATTCCCGATTTCATTCTGATTAACAACGAAGGGCAACTGGAGCTCCAGCTGAATTCGCGCAATGCGCCTGATTTGAAAATCAGCAAGACCTATCAGGAGATGCTCGACCATTACAGCAAGTCCAAGAAAATCTCCGGCAAAGAGCAAAAGGAAGCGATTTTGTTTGTGAAGCAGAAAATCGACTCGGCTCGGTGGTTCATTGATGCCATCCGCCAGCGGCAACAAACGCTGATGCTCACCATGAATGCCATTCTGGAATATCAATACGAGTATTTTCAGTCGGGCGATGAAACCAAGCTTAGGCCGATGATTCTCAAGGACATTGCCGAGCAGGTGGGCTTAGATATCTCTACCATTTCGAGGGTGGCCAATAGCAAATACATTCAGACTTCGTTTGGAACCAAATTGCTGAAGAGCTTCTTTTCAGAGTCATTATCGACCGATAGTGGAGAGGAGGTTTCGACCCGCGAGGTGAAAAAGATTCTGGAGGAAACCATTGGTGTGGAAGACAAACGTAAGCCGGTGACTGACGACAAGCTCGCCAAAATCCTGAAAGAAAAGGGTTACAACATTGCAAGGCGAACCGTGGCCAAATACCGCGAGCAACTAAACATTCCAGTGGCACGTTTGCGAAAGGAAATCTAAATAAGCTCCCTGCACGATGATGCGATTTTTAGCCTTAGGCGACTCTTACACCATTGGCGAAGCCGTGCTTCCGGAAGAACGCTGGGGTCATCAGCTTTGCGACAAAATGCGCCGGAGCGGAATGGAAATCGGAGATCCCGAAATCATTGCTCAAACAGGCTGGACCACCGATGAATTGCTGCGGGCCATAGAAGAAAGAGCTCCGCAAGGGCCTTACAACTGGGTAAGCCTGTTGATTGGCGTTAACAACCAATACAGAGGCTATTCGTTGGAGGTTTACGCTTCAGAATTTCAGCATTTGCTGGAGCTGGCCATACGCTTTGCCGGTGATGATGCTCAGCGTGTGCTGGTGCTTTCTATTCCCGATTGGGGACTTACTCCTTTTGCTGAAGGCCGCGATCGCGAGAAAATTTCACAGGAGATCGACGCGTTTAATGCCATAAATTTCCGTTTGACCGAAGCTGCCGGCGCGCACTATATAGATATTACCCCTCATTCTCGGGTAAATGGCGCCAGTATGGTGGCCAGCGACGGACTTCATCCTTCGGGAGCGATGTATAGCTACTGGAGCGAGTTGGCCTGGGAAGCAGTAAGCCGGAATCGCTAAGGTTTGGGTGCGTATTGGTCGAGAATTCGCGAGGCGTGAATCATGTTTTTTACCCCTAACTTCATGAGTACTTTTTTGCGGTGAACCTTCACCGTATTGATGGTGATTTTCATCTTATCGGCGATGTCTTTTGAAGAAAGTCCGGCGCGAATCAACTGAAGAACTTCCAATTCACGATAACTCAAAGAGCTGAGCAGTTCAGTTTGTACATCCGGAAAAATCTCAATAATTCGTGTGGGCGTCTCGATAAGGCCCATCACCTTCATTGGATGTTGGTCGCCAAAAAGTTCCATCACCATTCCCACATCTACCATTTTCTCGCCATTGTCGAAAAAGTAAATTTTGTTGGTTTGCATCACCCACATGTAGGTTCCTTTGGCGCGTTTCGCCCTGAAAAACAAGCGGAACTGCATCTCAGCCTTTTCGTTTTCCTTGAGTTTGAGGAATTCCGAAACCGATTTTGTGGTGATGTTCAGGCAGCTTAGAAAATCTTCGGGATGAAGCGCTTCTCTTAAAAACTCAAATCCGGAGTCGCGAATAACCTCCGGTCGGGTTTGAAAGATGACCGGGAAATACCGGTTAAAATACAGGTAATTCGCTTGTTTGTAGTCGTAAACAAAAGCGGCAATGTATGCGTCGGCAACTTCATCAAGAGCAGGTTGTAAAGAGTCAATCAGCTCATCTACATCTCTATTTATTCGTGCTGAGCGGGTATGATTAAGCCAACGCCTTAGTTCTTCTTTGGCCTTTACTGGAGATTTTTTCACACTCATTTAATATCAGGTGGGTAATTTAGTAAGAAATGTTAAATTACAACCCTCCAGGGCAAGGTGAATATCCTGTTGATAATTAACAACAGTAGCCTTACATTTGCCAAGAATTTAGAACCAATCTAAATTAATCGGCCCACAATGCAACATTTGGGGGACGATCTCTGTTAACTTGTTAATTGAATTCAACGATGATCACAGTATCTGAATCAGCGAAACAAAAACTGGAGAATCTCCGCACCGAAAGCGGGTTTTCCAGCGATAGCTTTTTGCGTGTGGGAGTAGAAGGTGGAGGCTGTTCTGGCTTGTCGTACAAGCTCGACTTCGACAATTCTATGCGCGAAGGCGACCAGCTCTTCGAAGACAAAGGCGTAAAAATTCTGGTTGACAAGAAGAGTTTCCTTTATCTCGTGGGCACCGAACTCGACTACAGCGGAGGGCTTAACGGAAAGGGCTTTGCATTTAACAACCCCAATGCTACACGCACCTGCGGGTGTGGCGAAAGCTTTGCGGTATAAACTCTACAAGCATGCCTGCCACCGGTAACGAACTGCTCGAAGAACACATCAAATCCGACTACAAGTACGGATTTACCACCGATATTGAAATGGACTCAGCCCCCAAAGGGCTCAACGAGGACATTGTACGGTTTATTTCTTCAAAGAAAAATGAGCCTGAATGGTTATTGGCCTATCGGCTGAAGGCCTTTCGCCATTGGCTTAAAATGGAGGATCCGCTTTGGGCTAAAGTCGATTATCCGAAAATTAACTTTCAGGAAATCATTTACTACGCGGCGCCAAAGAAGAAGAAAACACTGAACAGCCTCGATGAGGTTGATCCTGAACTGCGTAAAACCTTCGAAAAACTGGGAATCTCCCTTGTAGAACAAAAACGCCTTACAGGTGTGGCTGTAGATGCGGTGATCGACTCAGTTTCGGTTAAAACCACCTTCAAAGAGAAATTGGCCGAACTCGGAATTATCTTCTGTTCCTTCTCCGAAGCGGTGCACGAGCACCCCGAATTGGTTCAGAAATATATGGGTTCGGTGGTTCCTCATACCGATAACTTTTACGCAGCACTCAATGCTGCAGTATTCTCTGATGGCTCGTTTTGCTACATTCCAAAAGGAGTGCGTTGCCCAATGGAGCTTTCTACCTACTTCCGCATTAATGCCTCGGGAACCGGGCAGTTTGAACGCACGCTGATTATCGCCGACGAAGGCTCGTATGTGAGCTACCTCGAAGGTTGTACGGCACCCATGCGCGATGAAAACCAATTGCATGCTGCCGTGGTTGAAATCGTAGCCCACGAGAACGCCGAAGTGAAATACAGCACCGTGCAGAACTGGTACCCCGGCGATAAAAACGGAGTAGGCGGGATTTACAACTTCGTGACGAAAAGAGGGATTTGTGCCGGGCGCAAGTCGAAAATCTCATGGACCCAGGTTGAAACAGGCTCTGCCATCACCTGGAAATACCCTTCGGTAATTCTGAAAGGCGACGATTCTGTGGGTGAATTTTACTCTGTCGCGGTAACCAACAACCGCCAGCAAGCCGATACCGGTACGAAAATGATTCACCTGGGAAAGAATACCCGCTCAACCATCATTTCGAAAGGGATTTCGGCCGGACGCAGCGACAATAGCTACAGAGGTTTGGTGCGAATTGGGAAGAATGCCAGCAATGCCCGTAATTTCTCGCAGTGCGATTCACTCCTCATGGGCGACACCTGTGGTGCTCATACCTTTCCCTACATCGAAATTCAGAACCCAACCGGAACTGTAGAACACGAAGCCACAACCTCGAAAATCGGTGAAGACCAAATCTTCTACTGCAAGCAACGAGGTATCGATACCGAAAAGGCCATCAGCCTGATTGTTAACGGCTATTGTAAAGAGGTTCTAAATAAGTTACCCATGGAGTTCGCCGTTGAAGCGCAGAAGCTTTTATCGGTTAGCCTCGAAGGTAGCGTCGGCTAATTTTTTTCTCCATTAAACGAGGAGTACGTACTTTCGTCTGCACCCCGCATGCGAAGTTACGCTCTCCTCGTTTTTCTTTTTCTGTTTTCCGGTGCAGCCTTTCTTGCTGCTCAATCTGAAGATCCACTCTTAAGGTCGTACCGATACTACGTTACGGCCAACTGGGATAGCCTGTATTCCCAACAGAAAGCGCTTCAGCGCCAAATGCAGGGCCAGCAATCGTACTACCTTTCCTATCGTTTAGGAGAAGCTGCCTGGCACAAAGGCGATTTTCGCAAGGCGGCCTTCCACTTTCAAAAGGCTAGTCGCCTCAACTCGACCGATACCTTATCCTTACAGTACCTTCAGCGAAGCTTGCTTTACGCCGGACTAAGCGATGAGGCCCTGGCTGTTCTCCCACAGCTAAAGAAAAACTGCTCGCATTCGACCTATCCAGCAAAGGCAAGCCATCAACATCAACTGTTCACAGAGCTTGGAGTGCGCCAGTCGACTAAGGATTCTGTAGGGGCACTGTACTACGGTTTTTTGAATGCCAATTTTACGGTGCACCCGAAATGGCATCTTGGCGTAGCCTATACCATGCTGCAACAAGGCTGGTATTTTGGCGAGGTTGTTCAGTCGAATTA
>CANHCM010000109.1 GCA_947459155.1 Bacteroidota bacterium
AGGCGCTCCACCACCGTGGCACTGTAAAGCGATTCGAAGCCCTCCAGAATTTTGCTGGCTGCCGAAACACGGTGACCTTTATAGCAGAGGTTGTCTTTGAGGCCAATCACCATTCCGTTAAGCTTGCCGGCCTGGCCCTTCGCTCTTTTCTCGTCGGCTTTGCGCGATTGCTCAAGGGCTTCCTGCTCAAATACTTCGAGAAAAATATTCAGGTGCTTACCGGCGCTGATGCGCTCAAGGTATTGGCGGGTAATCGATTCAACGGTGTGGGTTCCGGCTTGGAGTGCCGTCTGGACTTCGGCCAGCGAATGGAACATAGGTTAGGGCTGTGTCGGGTTTTTCTTCTCGTTCTCCGGCAATTCGCCGTTTTTTGCGTCTTTGGCATCTTTGAATTCACGGATGCCCTGGCCAATGCCTTTCATGAGTTCAGGGAGTTTTTTCCCTCCGAACATCAATAAAATTACGGCCACCACGAGAACGATTTGCCAGGGTCCGATTACCCCTGCGAGGATGGAAAGGCTCATGCGTAAAAATTAGGCCTCAAAGGTAGGAAAAAACCATCAGCGCAGCGCGTTCTTTCGCTCCATTCGGGCAGCAATGATAATGCTCACTTCGTAGAGGAGCATCAATGGAATGGAGACGATAATCTGACTGGTTACGTCGGGCGGGGTGATGATGGCCGCCACAATCAGAATAACGACAAAGGATATTTTTCGGGTTCTCCGCAGGAAGTCAGCCGATACCAAGCCGATTTTTGCGAGGAAGTAGATGAAAATAGGCAGTTCAAAGACGATACCCGCCCCGAATGTGGTGGTTACCACTGTTGAAATGAAGCTGCTGATGGTGATTTGATTGTCTACCGCTGAACTCACCTGATAGTTGCCGAAAAAGTAAACGCTTAGGGGCGTGATGACAAAGTATCCAAAGGCAATCCCCAGTAAAAACAGGAATGAGCCCCAGAACACAAGCCCATTGGCATATTTCCGCTCGTTTTGGTACAAGGCCGGTTTGATGAACCGCCACACTTCCCAGAGCAGATAGGGAAAGCCTAAAATGAGTCCGGTTACAAAGGCCACCAGCAGGTGAGTGGTAAACTGCCCGGCCATGGTGGTGCTGATGAGGTTGAAGTTAAGGTTCTGTAGGCAGATGCTGTCGTCGGAAAAGAGGTATTGCGACAAGGCACAGAAGGCTCGGTAGGTGGGGAAATGGTCGAACATCGGGGCGAGCAGCACCTTGTCGAAGATGAAATCGGAAAAGACAAAGGCCAAAATACCAAACAGGGCGATGGCGATCACCGATCGGATCACATGCCAGCGTAGGGCTTCGAGGTGATCGAGAAAACTCATTTCAGCGCCTGCGCGCTCGTCGTCCGGTTGATCCAGGGGCATAAGGCCGCAAATATACGGGTTTGACTCAGCTGTGAAACAAGGCGCTCAACACGGCCGGACTCTTAAACTCGCCCAGCGAAGGGAAATGGATGCGATAGTACTCGAGCAGCTTCTCCAGCAATTCATTACGAAGGCTGCGGTTGCTCTGCCGTTCTGCCAGCATTTCGCGTGGTGTTTGCATGAGGAGGAAAAAGGTTTCGCTGAGTTCTTTCTTCCAACAGTCGGCGCGGTATTCAGCCAGAAAGTCGCCATCGCGGGGAGAGAACAGGCAGCGGGTTTCGGAATAAGAATGGCCCGGACCAATGCCCATAAACCTTGTAAACTCCAGCAGAAAGTAAAGGTGGAAGTCGGGCAGAGCACTCGGCGCTTCGTCGAGGAAAACAAGCTGGTCTTCTAAAAAATCGAAGAGCTGCTCGTCGGGCTCCAGCTCACGGAGTGTCTTGTTCATCACTTCGGCTATCAGACTCAGCTGTGCCAGCCTCACCGGGTCGAATGGAATCTGCCGGTAGGCGAGCCCTACTTTCAGATCCTGCACCAATTGCAATGGAGTATTGTCGCGGAGCCTAAAGCTGAGCTGCACCATATTCATCGGCTGGAGCATAGCCACTTTGTGCGCTCTGCGGTTGTACACCCCTTTGACAAGGAAGGAAAGTAATCCCCGCTGGCGGGTAAAAATGCGCGCAATCATTCCCTGATCGCCGTATTTATGGGTTTGCAGGATGATTGCCTTTCCGGCCAGCAGCATGGTTAATTGATGAAAAGCAGTTTAGCCACCTTGGTCTGGCTTCCGTCGTCGTTGGAACAGAAAATCAGATACACGCCGGTTGCTGCGCGTTCACCGCTGTAAAGACGGCCATTCCAGGTGATCATTCCGCCATTGGCACGTCCCGAAAACACCACGTTGCCTTGCACATCGGTAATCTTAACATCGGCATCGGTGACCAAACCGGTTACGGTAACAAGGCCGTTGTAATCGGGGCCAACAGGGTTGGGGAAGGCATACACTTTCCCAAAGCGGTCGTCGCCCGCAATGGCATCACTGCGATAAGAGCAGATACCTTGATCGGTGCCGAAGAACACCTCGCCCGACTTTTGGTCGATCGAGATGCTGGTGATGGTATTGCTCAACAGCGGACTGTTGTCTTCGTTAAAGTTCCTGATTTGCTCTGTTCCGTCTGGCGAAACGAGGAAGACACCGGCGTTTCGTGTGCCAAACCATTTCCGATTGGCGCCATCCACGGCGATAGCCGTTACCTCCTCCGAATTGAGCAAATACTGGTTGAAGTCGCCCTGAGAAACGACAATCTTCTGTCCGTCCCAGTTTTGATTGCCTTCGGCGAAGATCGACTCCGGGCTGTAAAACACGTTTACGCCTTTGCCTGTGCCCACCCACACCAGGCCATCGCGATCGACGGCCATCGAGTACACTTTGAGTTGATTCAGCGCGCCACTGCCGGCCTGGTCGGTAACAAGCTTAAAGCCGGCCAAATCGTTGTTTTCGTCTACTTTCATCACCACCAAACCACGGTCTTGGACGGTCATCCAGATTTGGTTTAAGCTATCGATCAGGATGTCGCCGGTGTTACGGCCATTTACCGCGGAGGTGAAGGTGTAAGACCTCCAGGTTCCGTCGGGTTTGCGCATAGCGATAGGTCGGGTAGAGGAGGCGTTGGCAATCCAAAGCCGACCTTCCTTGTCGAATGCAGCGTCTGAAAGCCTAACCTCGGCGCTGGTAACACTGATGCCCCTCAGTGTGGAGTTGGTGGTGTCGTACAATTGCACCAAGGCGCCATTTCGGATCTCGGCAAGCCCTTTTCCCCAGGTAGGGGCAAACACATGCTCGGGGTCGGTAGGGTCAACTGCTACACTCACCATATCGCGCACCCAGTCGCTGCCTTGGGGGAATTTGTACGAGTCCCAATCGGCGCCACGTCGGGTCATCACCCCATCGATAAAATAGAGCGGCGAAAAAGACAGGTCGTAAGAGCCGGTGGCTACCCACAACTGGCTGTCGTTATGCCTCAGACGAAACACATTTTTGCTGGCGGGCCCTTCGGGAAGAAACACGTTGATGCCGAAAATGCGGAAGGCGCGGACGAGCCCCTGGCCGTTATCGGCAATCCAAATCACATCCGATTCCTGCTCGTCGACAACGGCATCGGCCGGATTGGGCAGGGTGTTGGTGTTGTAGGTAAAAATGAGCGAGAAACCTGTGTCGGCGGGGCTTTTGAAGATCACGCTGTTGTTTTGGCAAACCAGCAATTGGTTACGGCTTTCGCGCAGGTTAAAAAAGTTATTATCGGTGCGAACGATGCTGCTTCCAATGCCCGGAACCCACTTGAGCAGGGTGTCGCGGGCGAATTCAAAAGGACGGATTCTGGAGATGTACAACTCGTTGTTGAACCAGGCCAGACTGTTGCAAGGGCCGTTGCTGGCCAGCAGTGGAAGCGGGTTCCAGCTACCGAAATACACAATGGCCGGATTACTCAATGAGGCTGCCCTCACGCCAATTTCTGTGGCCACGTAGGCGCTGTCGTTGCGAAAGGCGATATCGAATACGTCGGCATTGCTTTCGGTTGGAAAGAATGTGCTGTTGATTTCGCGGCGTTCGATATTCAGCTCCACCACGCCAAACGAGGTGCACAGGTAGGCGTTGTTCCCTTTAAAGCGAATTTTGTTGATGGCTTTATTGCCCAAAATGATGTTCGACCGAACAATGTCGCCGAGGTTGTAAATCTGCTTGTCTTTCAGCAGGTCGATGTTGCCTGTTTTGTAACCAATGATTAACGTGGAGCTGGGTTTGTGCCAGGCGATGGCAGTAGGCATCAGGTCGCTTAACCCATCGCTTTTCCCCAGCAGATCTATTGAATTGTCATCTTTTCGGAGCACAATGATTCCCAGTTCAGAGGCGCAATACACCACATCGCCGGCGTCGGCTACCGAGAGGCACTTGTTCATGGGCAAGTGTTCGCGCCATCCATCCACCGGAAGCCCGGTTTGTTGAGCCATCAGCGAAGCGTGCAGAAGAAAAAAGAAGAGTAGAAAACGGTTAATCGACATATTCTGATTGTAGTGTCAGCGGCAAAAGAAACGAGCCGCGGGTAAAGATATTTTATTCGGGACTTAAACCTGTATTTTTGGGGTTTATTTTAGAAAATGAAGATCGGGAAAAACTTAGGGCCCCGGTCTGCGTTATTTGCACATTAATTTTTTTGAACATAAGCCCAAGGCGGCCGATTTGGCTATTTTTGACCCATGCAATTACCAGAAGAAAAGCTCCCCACACCGGAATCCGGACCGAATGCAACGCCGGAATCAAGCGAATCGATGCATGAAGCAGGATTGTCGCAAGCCGAAGAAACCACCGAAGTGCCAGCTCCTGTAGCAGAAGAGCCTGCCGAAACGGAAAGTTCCGAGACGCCCGCTGAGGTCATCGCGCCAGCCGGTGATCTTGGTGACCCGGAAACGCCCGAGTTTCCGACCGATGTGCCACTGCCGGTGGTTGAGGAAAACCCCGACCCGGTGCTTGCCGAAGAAACGCCGATTGGCGAAGCTACTCCAGAGCGTGCTGATGCCGCTCAGGTTGAAGTCTTGTTGGCTGAGGAAACTGCAGATTCGGAGATTGGCGCCGAGCCTTCAGAGCCTGAGCATGATGAATTGCATCCGCATGTGGCCTGGTCGGAATTGAGCCGCACTGAACTGTTGCAGGCCTTGCGCGATCTGTCGGGTTTGGCCGATTTAGACAGTCAGCGTGCCGCATTTAACGGTATCCGCGACGCTTTCCGCAAGTCGAAGCAAGACGAGGTGGCCGCCAAGCGGATGAAATTTATCGAAAACGGGGGCGACCCGGAAGAGTTTGAAGTGCTGCGCGATGAAACCGATGAGGACTTCGACAATGCCATCAAAACCTTTATTGAGCGCCGCGCTGAGCAACGCCGCGAAAAAGAGAAGGCGCTTGAAACCAACCTTAAACGTAAAAAAGCAATCGTTGAGGAGCTGAAAAAGCTCATGGACGAGACCAGCAATATTTCTACGGCCTTCGATCGACTCCACGAGCTGCAAAGCCAGTGGCGAGAGACCGGTCCGGTGCCCGCTGCCCAGGCCGACGAGCTCTGGAAGACCTACAACTTTCATGTGGGTAACTTCTATGAGGTCATCAAGATTAACCGCGAACTCCGCGAACTCGATCAAAAGAAGAATCTCGAGCTCAAGACCGCCCTGTGCGAAAAGGCCGAGCAGCTGCTTTTTGAAGAGAGCATCCGGAAATCGCTCGACGAATACAAAGCACTGCAAGACCAGTGGAAGGAAATTGGAGCTGTTGCCCGCGAACAAAGCGAGGTGATTTGGGAGCGTTTCCGCAGTGCCGGCGATAAGCTGTTCGACCGCCGCAGATCATACATTCAGGAGCAGGAAGGTGGTTACGCCGCCAATCTGGCCGCCAAAAATGCCATCTGCGAACGCGCCGAAGTATTGGTGGCCGAGCTGCCGCTGAAGACCCATCAGCACTGGCAGGAAGCCTCTGAAAAGATGGCCGTTTTGCTCGAAGAGTGGAAAAAGATTGGCTTCGCCTCACGGAAAGACAACGAAGCCGTTTGGGAGCGATTCAAGGTGCTCCGCGATAGCTTTTACGCTGGAAAGGAAGATTTCTACAAAACCCTGCGTAACACGCAAAGTCAGAATTACAAGCTCAAGGTTGACCTCTGTATGGAGGCTGAAGCCTTGAAAGATAGCACCGAGTGGAAGAAAACTGGCGACAAGCTTCGTCAGCTTCAGGATCAATGGAAAAATGTAGGTCCGGTTGCCAAGAAGCACAGCGACAAGCTCTGGCATCGCTTCCGCACAGCTTGTGACGCCTTTTATGAGCAGCGCAACAAGCATTTTGAGGGCATGAATTCGGAGCAGGACGACAACCTGGCCAAGAAGAAAGCCCTGGTTGCCGAAATTGAAGCTTTTGAGCCGGGCGACGATCACAATGCCAATTTTGAAGCCCTCAAGGCCTTCCAGTCGCGCTGGATTGAAATTGGGCATGTACCGCTGAAGGAGAAAGACAGCCTGAACAAGGCTTATCGTTCGGTGATCGACAAGCAGTTTGCGAAGATTAAAGCCGGAAGTGCAGAGATTCGCCGGAGCTCGTTCCGCAATCAGGTGCAGAACATTTCGGCTAAACCCGAAGGAAAGGATGTGCTGAACAAGCAGAAAAATGTGGTTCAGGACAAAATTCGCAGGCTTCAAACCGAGGTTCAGACCCTGGAGAACAACATTGGATTTTTGGCGAATTCAAAGTCGAAAGCAGCCGAAGAGATGCGGCGTGACATCGAGAAGAAGATTTCCAAAGCCAAGCAGGAAATCGGCGCTTTGATCGATCAGCTGAAGATTTTAAGAGACGCGTAGGTTGCTTACTGGCCCATTGGGCCGCTTTGCCGGTTCACCCAATCGACCAAGGCCGGGTAATCCTGGTCTTCCATGCAGCGGAAGTGTTTTTGGGGGCACCGGGCATGTCCGATTTTTGAGCAGGGCCTACAGGCCAATCCCTGAACCTCGGCTCGGTATTGGGGCACTTCGGCTGGCAGATAAGGATACATGCCAAATTCGGCAATGGTGTTTCCCCAAACCGAGGCTATTGGCTTTTTGAGGGCCGCAGCGATGTGCATCATGCCGGTATCGGCCGTGATGACCACACGGCTTTTCTGGAGAAGCATGGCCGAGCCTTCCAGGCTGAGCGCCCCGCAAAAATTGAAGGCTTTGTTCGGAAAACGAAGGGCTAAGCGCTCACCAAGATCACTTTCGGCTTTGCCTCCCACGAGCGCCACCGGCAAGTGGAGTCCCTCGATGATGGCTTGAAGCCGGTGCTCGGGAATCTGCTTGGTGCCTTGCAGTGCGCCGGTAACGAGGGCTACAAAGTTGTTCGACAAAGCAGCGGGAAGACTTAATGCATTGACGGAAGGCCTGGAGAAGAAAAAGTCGAGTCCTTGCTGGTCGTTTTGAATGCCCAAAGGACGAACGGCCTCGAAATACCGGTCGACGATGTGTTTATCGGGGAGGCGATGGATACCGAATTGAACGCGCAGATACTTTTCAATATTCAACTTTGGGAAGCTTGCAGAGGCCACGCCCAGCTTGCTTTTTAGGAGAAAACTTCGGAGGTTGTGGTGAAGGTCGACCACAAAGTCGAATTTCTCTTGCTTCAGCGCCGGTATCACCTTCGAAATGCCCGCCTGCTTGTTAAAGGTGTGTACCTTGTTGAGGTAAGGGTTGTGCTCGAGTAAGGGCGCGAAAGATTCCTGGGTGAGATAATGCAGTGTTGCATCAGGAAGCTGTTGCCGCAAACAGCGGATGACCGGCGTGGTAAGCACGATGTCGCCAATTGAGCTGAAGCGGAGCAGCAAAATTTTCATGGGCGAAAAAGTACGAACAAATGCGTTGAAGGAAGGCTAAAATCATCCCCGCTTGCCGGGCCAGTAAAATCGCCAGTATCTTTGGCCCATGTTGGTAGATACCCATGCACATTTGTATGTGGCTGAATTTGAGTCGGATCGACTTTTAATGATTGAAAGGGCCCGGGCTGTTGGAGTGGAGAAAATTGTGTTGCCGAACATCGACCGGGAAAGTACGGCTTCGATGATGGAGCTGCATGCACAGTTTCCCTCGCTGTGTTTGCCGGCTATCGGTTTGCACCCTTGTTCGGTGGAGGCTGGCCGCTGGGAGCAGGATTTGGCGGAGATGAAGGCCCTTTTGGTGGCCGACCATCCTTTTGTGGGCATTGGCGAAACGGGTTTGGATTTGTATTGGGACCAATCGACGCTCGATATACAGATTGCGGCCCTCGAAGCGCAGTGCGCCTGGGCTTTGGAGTTCGATTTACCGATCATTTTACACACCCGAGAGGCCACGCGCCAGTGCATTGATGTGGTGAAACCCTGGGCTGCGAAGGGCATGCGCGGGGTGTTTCACTGCTTTTCGGGCACAGTAGAAGAGGCGAAGGAAGTAGCCGAAATGGGCTTCTTTCTGGGCATTGGAGGGGTTGTTACTTTTAAAAAGTCGAATCTCCCTGAGCTGGTGAAGCAGGTGCCGACCGAATTGCTGGTACTTGAAACCGATTCGCCCTATCTGGCACCTGTTCCGTACCGCGGCAAACGCAACGAAAGTGCTTACCTGAGCTTGATTGCGGAAACCCTCGGCGAACATTTGTTGATGGGCCCGAAGGCGATTGCCGCAGTTACCACAGCGAATGCACAACGCTTATTCAAGCGGCTTTGAGGTTGTAAGTGTTTGATTGATGGCTATTTGTGGATGGCTAAAGTCATCCCGCAGGCCTGCGGCAAAACATGCGGAATTCTCCCGAAAAAATCAGACTTTTGGGCTATATAGAGAAGCCATCACATCATGCAGGAAAAACCCCGCGCACTGATCATTTACACCGGCGGCACCATTGGCATGGTGAAAGACTCTCTAACCGGTTCGCTGATGCCGGTTAATTTCGAGCGACTGCTGGCGAACATTCCGGAGATTGCCAAGCTCGACAT
>CANHCM010000110.1 GCA_947459155.1 Bacteroidota bacterium
GTTCGCTACGGTCCTTACGAGTCGCAGAAATTGGGTACGGTGGTGTCTAACCTAAAGGTGGATGACCTCGAGGTTAAAACCGAGCTGGAGAATACCATTTTGAAGGTGTTTTTACCCAAGCCGCTGCTGCCGGGCAAGCAGGTAAGCATCACCCTCGATTTTAAAACCTATTTCGACTACCGCGGCAATGTTCGTCGCCGCATGAAAGAGTTTGGGGCTTACGGCTACAAGCATTTTGATGGCGTTCACTGGTACCCGCGCATGGCTGTTTACGACCGGAAATTCGGTTGGAACACCGATCAGCACCTTGGCAAGGAGTTTTACGGCAACTTCGGAACTTACGAAGTAGAACTCAGCTTCGCCGACAATTACGTGGTGGAAGCCACCGGAGCCCTCGCCAATCGCGATGAGGTGCTTCCCGACACCTTGAGGGCGAAACTCGACATCCGCAATTTTGCCAACAAGCCCTGGGAAGAAAAGCCTTCAGTCATCACACCCTACAACCCTAAAAAGCGGAAAACCTGGAGGTTTAGGGCCATCAATGTGCACGACTTTGCCTGGACAGCCGACCCCACTTACCGCATCGGAGAAGCCTTTTGGAATGGTATCCGCATCGTTTCTGTAGCTCAGGAGCCGCACGCGTCACGATGGCAAAATGCCGCCGACTATACCGCCAAGATTATTGAAACCTACTCGCGCGACTTCGGTATGTATGTGTACAATAAAATGGTGGTGGCCGATGCCCGCGACGGTATGGAGTACCCAATGCTCACCCTCGATGGTGGCGCCGATCCGGGCTACCGAGGTTTGCTCGCGCATGAGGTTGGCCACAATTGGTACTTCGGCATGGTGGGCAGCAATGAAACCTACCGCGCCTTTATGGACGAAGGCTTCACGCAGTTTCTCACGGCCTGGGCTCTCGAAAAAATCGACGGGCCATTCGTGGTCAAAGGGAAATACGCCAACGCCTACACCGAAAAGCACAGCATGAAAGAGGAGCCACGCTACGTGCGTGCGTACTACGGTTACCTCCGCGATGCGGTGAAGGGCGACGAAACCACCCTCAACACCCATTCCGACGACTTTGACGGCGCCCTAAGACATGGCGGTGGCTATGGTCAGGTGTATTACAAAACCGCCACGATGCTTTACAACTTGCAGTATGCGCTGGGCGACTCGCTCTTCAGCGAAGCGATGAAGCACTACTTCGACCAATGGAAGATGGCGCATCCGTACCCTGAAGATTTCCGAAACTCCATTATTCAGTACACCAAGGCCGACCTCAACTGGTTTTTCGACCAATGGCTCGAAACCTCGAAAACCATCGACTACAGCGTTGGCAAAGTGAAACACCTCGGCGAAGGAAAATACCGAATACGCCTTCACCGAAAGGGTGAAATGCAAATGCCGATTGACTTAGCGGTATACGACGTAAGCGGCAAGCGCTACGACTTCCACATTCCAAATGGATGGTTCGAAAAATCGACACCGGCCACAACGCTACCCCGTTGGATTGGCTGGGGAAAGCTAAACCCAAGCTACACGGCAGAAATCACCTTGCAAGACCGCCTTCAGGACGTGGTTATTGACACCACCGCCCGTTTGGCCGATGTGAATATGCTGAACAACCGCCTCAAGGTTCCGCGCACCATCAAGCTCGATTCCAGAGTAAGCAATCCTTCCGACTGGAAAAATTACGAGCTCTTCGTCCGCCCCGATCTGTGGTATAACTATTACGATGGAGGGAAGCTGGGTATTCACCTCAATGGAAATTACATGAAGTCGAAACACATCTTCCACTTCACGTTCTGGCTGAACACGGGCATTGGCAAGGTAGAGCGCAACTTTGAGTACAAGTTCAACGGCTACAATCCGTTCTCCGTTAATGCCGGCTATACCACCTCTACCCATCGCTTTGTACGCAAGAGTCGGCTGGTCACACAGGCGCGCTACCTCGATGGTCTCTTGCTGGGTCGATTGGGTTGGGAAATGGACAGTCGCAGCGAGCGCTCAACCTTTTACACCTTTGTAAAATGGATGGAACGAAGCGATAGCACCGATCTGAACTACCTGATGGACCGCAGCGGCTGGAATCCGGGGCGCTCAAACGTTACCTGGAACGCCGGCGTACGTCACCAATACGAATACCGCCGCGGCGAGGGCCGACTGCATTTAGGTTTGAAAACGACCGCGCCAGGCTCCGATTACGACTACAGCCAGATTTTCCTGGAAGCCATCAACGAAAACTACCTGCATAAACTGGTGTTCCGCACCCGACTGTTTGCCCAATACGGAAGCGGTAAAGATGTGGCTCCCGAATCGGCGCTTTATCTGGCCGGGGCAAATCCTGAAGAAATGATGGAAAACAAGTTTGTGCGCTCGGCGGCATTCTTTCCACAAGACTTCAACGGTTTTGGTCAGGATGTAAACCACTTTCACTTCGGTGGAGGGCTTAACGTGCGCGGCTATGCCGGCTATCTGGCTCCGGAAACCTTGAGCAATGGAACGGTGGTGCTAGGCTACAGAGGAAATACGGGAGTTTCGTTCAATGCAGAATTAGAGTTCGACGAATACCTGGGCATAAAGCCCAAGCTTTTGCGTCGCTGGCTCGATTTAGACCTGTATGTATTCGGTGATGCGGGTATGCTCAACAGCAGCTTACCGGGTGAAGCCCTGAGGATGGCCGAAATTCGGGCGAGCGCCGGTGTTGGAACCGCGTTAACCATCAAGAGTTGGGGGCGTTTTGCGGAGGAAAAACCACTCACCCTTCGCTTCGATGTACCATTGTTTTTAAACCGTACACCCTTCGTTTCGCCCGATTACCTGCAATTCCGCTGGTTGATTGGCGTAGAACGCGCGTTTTAAGGTTGAAACTTGGGATAAAATCCCGCTTAAATCCATCGAACTCAGCGAAAACTTGAAGTTCTTTGCGCTGCAATAAATCCATGCCTATCTGTTTGCCATGACTGAAGCCATTGTTCCATTGATTTCGTTGATTGCCCTCGAGGTTATTCTGGGTATCGATAACATCATTTTTATTTCGATACTCTCCGATAAGCTCCCCGAAAGTCAACGCAATAAGCTCAGGTATTGGGGTATTGGTCTGGCCATGGTGATGCGATTGATTCTGCTTGCCGCCATTTCCTGGGTTTTAAAACTCGACATGACCTTGTTCAACGTGGGCGAAACCGCGATTACCGGGAAAGGCTTAATCTTACTTTTAGGTGGTTTATTCCTCATTTACAAAAGCACCAAGGAGATTTACCACAAAACCGAACAAGCCGAGGAAAACCCCGACATACCAGCTAAACAAGCCACATTCGGACGATTACTTTCGGAAGTGATTATTCTGGACTTGGTCTTTTCGATCGACTCTATCATTACCGCCGTGGGTATGGTGCAAGAACTCTGGGTGATGTACACCGCCGTAATTGTAACGGTTTTAATTATGTTGATGGCCTCAAAACCAATCAGCGATTTTATCAAAAAGCATCCATCCTTTAAAATATTAGCCCTTTGCTTTTTAATGATGATTGGCGTTTCACTGATGGCCGAAGGCTTACATTTGGAAATTCCAAAAGGCTACATTTATTTCTCGATGGCCTTTGCCTTTTTAGTGGATATTATCCAAATAAAAACGGTGGGAAAAAAGGCGGAAAGCTAAGTACTGAGTCTTGAGTACTTAGTCTTGAGACTGAGTTCACGGTGATTTAAGGGAGAACGTTATTTTTTGGGGCAAATAAGGCGCTGGATTTCCGATGTAAAGTTGGACATGTTGTTTGCAAATGCTCGATGAGTTTTGAGCATTGAGATTTATCAAATGATTAAGCGGTATCGCGCTGTGCTGAGCTTTTATAAATATTAAATCAGTTGGAAATTGCGATTAACTCGATAAATAGCTGCGAACACAATTTCTACCAAACAAGATTATAGCTATTGAATCTCTTGTATAGGGAATGAAAAACCGCATGATGCTCACAATGGAAACTCGAGGGAAAATCAGCATTTCAAAGGCCTTTCTCAAACAGTGGAATCGTTGAGTGGAAGATTATCATCGCTGTGGTTTTAAGCACGAATTTTTTATTTTTGATGGAAAGACCATAGGTAATTAAATTAACCTAAATAATCCATTAATCATGAAAAAAGAAGAGAAAGAACACCCTCAACTCGACAATTCGCAATATCGATTGAGAAAGACCATCGGAATTTTGGGCATTGCGCTACCGCTGCTGTTATTGCTTAATCATGAGGAATTATTACCCTCTATGAGCCACTATTATTATACCACCGCGGGAGTGTTTTTCATTAGTATTCTATCGGCGTTTGGATTGATTTTACTGACCTATCAGGGCTATGCCCGGGAAGAAGGTGAGTTTCTCAGCGACAATGCCATAACGACCATGGCTGCTGTGTGCATCTTTATCACGGTGCTTGTTCCAACCAAAGCTGATGGCTACATGTGCCCGGTTCAATTAATGGAGCCCAATCGCTATTTGTTTGGACACGAAAATCCAATCCATGGAGCCATCCATTTAATCAGCGCTGGTTTGTTTTTATGTTTATTGGGCTATATGTGCTTCGCTAAATTTACCATGAGTCCAGCGATATCGCCAATTAAAAAGCAGTATTACAAAATCTCTGCGTACATCATTTGGGCCTCGGTAGCGGCTTTGATTATCATGTTTAGCATCGAGAAAATTGCAAAAATTGACTTAAATAATTACTGGCCCGCTTATGTTTTTTGGCTTGAATTGATTGCTGTATGGGCTTTTGGAATTGCATGGCTGGTGAAAGGACGATTCGACAGAGATATACAAGCCTTGGTTGGAAAAGCACAGCAGGAATAAATTGTTGATTCATTCAAGCTCTACACGGGTTGTCGCATGATGCACGGAATGTTGGTGGTTCGCGCCAGTGGGTGCAGCGGTTACCCCGTGTAGAGGCGGCTCATGGCCGCCCTACGCGGAGTATGAGCGGAACACGCAGTGCCCGGCGATGCGGCCTCAATCTAGCGTGAAGCTCAGCGAGGCAGGCGCCCAAAAAATTCACATTGAACTACGAGACGGTTACTTGGCGCTGTTGGCTCCGCGCTGTAAAAGCGATTTAACCTCGGGCAATACGCCTGATGCCCAGAGGAATAGCAAATAGAATACGGCAATTGAAAACGAACGAATTGCAATGTCGGCAAGGGCTTGCCCGGTGATGGGAATGAATTTTACTATCCAATACGTAACGGCGATGCTCAGCGCAATCCACAGTGTTTTCAGGTCGAAAGGTTGCATGCCGAAGCGCAACCATATAAAGCTGAATTTAAAGGTATTATACAGCAAACTCGCCAAACAGGTTGCCCAGGCCGCCCCTTCGAGTCCCCAAACAGGAATGAGCGTATAGAGTAAAATGAGGTTCACCAAAGCCACGCCCACCAAGGCATACGCGCCTGCGTGGAAACGTTCGGAGGTAAAAATGATGGCGGTATTGGAACCGGTCATCAGGTTAAACAGCGCGGCCAGACTGAGAATTTCGAGTACTGGAACGCCCTGCGCGTACTCATCGGGCAGCCAGGTAAAGGCCGATTGAGCGTTGAGCGTGACCCCCAAAAAGAGAAAGCCGCCAACCACAAAAAGCACGCGTGCCGACTGATAATAAATGGTTTGTATGTTGGCTAAATCGTTTTTCTCCCAAGAGTGAGCAATGCGGGCATTGGCCACCTTATCGAGCGCATTAACCGGAGCTTCGATGAAAATTGGAACATAGGCTGCAATGCCATAAATGCCCACCAATTCGAGGGGCAAGAACTGTCCAATTACCACAGAATCGAGCAGTTTGATGGCCATAGAAGCAATGCCTGCCGCAAAAACAAGACTTCCGTAGCGTATCATTTCGCGACGCAGAGCCGGTGTGTAGAGGTTTGTGTCGGGATTAAATCCGGGTTTTCCGCGCCAAAAGGTGTAGGCCATGACCAAAACAAACTGCAAAAAATAGGTACCTGCAAAACCCCAGGCCAAATACTCGATAGACCAGTTAAAGCGGGCGTAGGCAAGAATTAACACCACGAAAGCCAGCCTCACAAAAACCTCCTGGAGAAAAGAGGGAACGATGGGGCGGAAAAGAGAAAACAGGTAGTTGTTTAACACCGCAATCCACGCAATGACTGCAGATAGCGGAAATACCAGAAAAAACCAGGTGCTGAAAAGCGGGGATTCGTTGATATATAAATCCTGAAAAAACGACTTGAGTACGCCCAGCAGAACGAGTACAATCAAGGTTCCGAGGCTAGTCCACCGCAGTAAAATTCCGGCAAAACCATGGTGATTATTCTCCGCATTTCTGAATTTGGGGAAAAAGCGCGTGGTGATGTTCAAAAAACCCAGCGGAATGAAGGTCGCCACGAGAAAGGAGAAGGAATAAAGCACACGGGTTAGTCCTATTTCTTCGGGTGTTAAGAACAGGGGCTGAACGATGAGTAGACTAACAAATCCGGTGAGAATGCCCAGATAAGTGATTACCGCACTTTGAAGACCTTGTTTCTGTATTACACCCAAAATTCTCGCTTTTCGCAAATGTAAAGGAAGTAAATGGATAGGAGCGTGTATTTTTGCGCAAGCCCAAACGCGATGACGCTACTTTACCGAATTATCTATCAGCCATTTATAAACAAAGTGCTGAGGCTAATCTTGTTTCCATTTCGAAACTTGTTGCCCCACAAGGCGCTTCTTCCTCCCAGCGGCGTGGTTCGATTTCAACTCAGCCGGGGCCAAACGGTTTCGATGGCCACTAATCAAACCTCGTTCGTAACGTGGAACATTTACTGGAAAGGGTATTCCTCCTACGAATACATTCCCATCTTCGAGAAGCTGGGCGAAAAAATCGGGGTATTCTTTGATGTTGGTGCCAACACGGGTTTGTATTCCTTGATTTTACAGGCTGTGAATCCGCAAGCCAAAAGCTACGCCTTCGAGCCTTCGCCGGGGCCATTCCGATACCTGAACGAAAACATCAAACTGAATGGCGCCACAGCCTCTATTTTTAGCTTCAGCACGGCCTTGGCCGGAGAAAGCGGAGTGTTGAATTTCGTTTCTGCCTACTCGCCCAAATATGCCTATTTAAAAGATGCAACGCTTGGCGGTTCGGGACATTTAGCCGGTGCCCGAAGCGATACTTCAACTTTGAGCTTCAAGGTAAAAACCCAAACGCTCGGCGATTTTGTGAAGGAACAAGGCATCTCCCGAATCGACCTCATGAAGCTCGACACTGAAGAAACAGAGCATCTGATTGTAGGGGCCGGAATTGAGGTTATTCGAAGCTTTGAACCCATTATTGTGTGTGAAGTTTTCTCACCCGAAATGGCCGAAGCACTATTAGGCTTGCTCACGCCCTTGGGCTACACTGCTTACAGAGCGGGAAACACACAGTTGTTCCAGGCCCAGACATTTACATTTGGTGAAGGCGAAATTCCGAATTGCTTCTTCGTGCCCCGTTCAAAACAAACGTGGATCGAAGGGTTTATCGCTCAATAAGCCATGAGAAAACCCAAAGTGCTGTATGTTTTCGCATTTCGCTCCTCGTTTATAATAAAGGATGAAAATCTGCTCAAAGAAGAGTTTGAGGTCGTTTCGTTGTTCTTCAACCCTTTGCCGCGGTGGAAAACGCCGCTTTCTCTCCTGAAGCAGTTGTTTCAATTGCTCGTTTACTTGCCTTCATCAAAGGCTGTAGTTTGTCAGTTTGCCGGATTTCACACGCTCTTACCTACACTGTTGGGAAAAGTTTTCAGGAAAAGGGTGTATTTAGTGCTGTTGGGCGCTGAATGCCACAACTACCCCGGAATCCAACATGGAAACTTTAGAAAAAAAGCCCTGGCTGCGGTCACTCGATTGAGTTTCAGATGGGCATTCAAGCTTTTGCCTATCCATGAAAGTCTGGCGCGGTTCGAAAATCGCTATGATCCGTCAGAACCTGTACATCAGGGTTTTTTATCGTTGGTGCCGGGGCTGAAAACGCCCTATAAGGTAATTCCACATGGATTCGACGATGTGCTGTTTCATCCGAAAGCTGCGGCACAGCGCAAGCCAAGGTCGTTTATTACCGCGGCATCGTCGATTGCTCCTCCGGTTTTTCAACGCAAGGGTATTGATTTGTTTATAGAGATGGCCCGTCGTTTCCCCGATTGCAGCTTCAGTTTGTTGTGTCGAAACGATTATCTGGATACTCATCAGCTACCGCCAAATCTCAAGATTCTGGAGGCGGTTCCTTATGCCGAACTCCCCTCGGTGTTGGCTTCACATCAGTTTTATGTGCAGGTTTCAATTGCGGAGGGCCTGCCCAATGCGCTTTGTGAAGCCATGTTATGTGGATGCATACCGATCGGATCAAATGTCTTCGCAATACCGGAAATTATTGGAGATTCCGGATTTGTTTGTCGTACTAAAAACGCCGATACACTTGAATTGGTTATAAATAATGCACTTACGGCTAATCTGAATACACATGAGGTAAATGCTCAAAGAAGAATCCAAGAGAATTACCCCATAAAGATCAGGAAAGCATTACTGATTGAAGAGATAAACAATATATCGAGTCAAAAAGCGAAATAATTCTTGACTTCGAGAACTCTAGATTCATGTATTTATTGATAGTCCTATTTACATCAATCATTGGACATGGCTAAAGAATATAATTATTATTTTTTAAGAAATAAACAGAACTGACAGCAACGCTGAGAAGCGCTAAGTTGAATATTCAAGTAATAAATCTATCCTGAAATAGTTTAAAATAAATTATTCGACAGTCTCCCCAAAAGTGATTAAGTTTAAATCCGGGTCGAGTATTGAAAATTCTATCTGCCCCCAGGGCTTGCGCTGCAAAGGGGCATTGGGGTGAATTTCAATTCCACGCTGCTGAAA
>CANHCM010000111.1 GCA_947459155.1 Bacteroidota bacterium
AGTTTAATTGAATTGTTTGTTCGATTAATCCTCAAAATAAACCCTTCCTCGGCTGTCGCTGAACCCCACAAACTGTCCTTCGGAATTCACACACTTAAAGAGGTAAAAAGGGTATTGATATGATCCACGCCGACTAGAAGTACTGCTCACGGCATATTGGAATTTTGGCTCCACAAGAAGGTGTGTATGCCTCTCTCTCATTTCGGGTGAAGGAATCGCCACACCATACAGTGCACCTTTTCGAAGGCTGAAAAATGAAGAAGAGTTGTCGCTTGGACGGACCAGCTTGATTTCATCGTAGCGCCCTTCGAGGCTTGGACTCAATCCAACGTTTGTGAATCCGTACTCTCCGTTTTTCTTGACGACAAGTCGGAATTTTGGGGAATGTACATCTTTGATTCCCAGCCATTGATTCGTTTCAATATGCTCGTAATCAAGCGGAAGAGCAACCTTACCGGAATCGTTAATGAGCCCCAGCTTCAAAATTCCTTGCTGGTCGAGCTCCCCGGCCAAAAAGTAAACATCGCGAGAGGCTCCCGCAACCGGAAATCTTTCCAAAGAATCGAATGCCAGGGCTGGCTGGCCGTAAAAACACTGAATCACCTGTTTATTGTTCAGCGTGTAGCGCACAAAGTTGGAATAAGCCACGGCGCTGTCTCCTTGCTGACAAACATTGGTTACTCCTGAATTGTATGGTAATACTTTGATATTCCTGGCCTCCGGTGGCAAAGGCATGTGGAGGCGTGTTACTTTCGGTTTGCCGGCTTGATTGAAGCGAACAATCAATGAGTCGTTTTTCCAGGAATAAAGTGCTGATACCTGATAAGTGGATGATTTTTTAGGAGGTTTAATGAGCAGTCCGGTATTGTTTGGTGAACCGGAGATATCATCATACGCTTCCACTGGTGCCTCTACGGTACCATAATATCCTTCGGAGCTTACATCCTCTGCCTCGGGCTCGGCCTCAAACTCGTTATTCCGATTATTCCGGGCTAATGGGCGTTTCGGATTGCAGTTTACCCATTTTTTAGTGTTAATGTCATACTCAAATGTGAGCAATTCTTCATAATCGGTGTTAGGCCGCTGCACTTCAAAATTAACCTGATTGTTCCGACTCTGAATAAACTCAATCTGGCTGCAGCCTTTGATTAGCTCCTGAGCCAGCTCGGTTTGCTCTACCGGTAAAATGTACAAGCTGATCAACTGATCAGAGGTTTGGCACTCTAGAAAAAGGGTTTTCTGAAGCCCCGACATTGTTTCGGAATTTTCAACATGGAGCACACTTTTAATGATCCAGCCCGAAGGAACCGCCCGTTTGCCGGAATTGAGAAAGTACTCGACTTTATCGGCAGCATTAAGGCCTTCGACGAAATGAGGATTGCTCAACCTCAAAAAAGTAAACCGCGGAGGTACCACCTCATGCGTGGTGTAGAAGCCGTATTTCTTATCGGTTTGGATGACAAAACCCTTTCGGGAGTTGCTTTGAAAGGCAAAAGGACTATCTTCAATAAACTGACATTGGTCGTATTTCGGAGGAAGCACAAATTTTCCAAGGGTATCCACGAGACCCCATAAATTTCCTTTCCGGTAAGGAATGAGCACGTCTTTTTGCGCCGTTGAAACGGATACGATGGCACAAATAAGCAGGCCAATGGATGGCTTCAGGAATGATTTGAGCATGCTTCGAAGATAGAACTTTCAGAAAAACGAGTAGCCGCGCCCGGGATTGGAGCAAGCTACCGTGTAGCGCGGAAAGCCCGAAAAGGCGCCCCCAAAAAACACTTACTAAACAACGGAATTTTGGAGCAAATCGAACTTAATCGATTCGGCTGAGCGACCATGCAAAGCCCAAAGCCACGCTAAACCAGCGAATGTCGCCTTTGAGGTCTTCGGTGGTGTAGCTGATGGCCCCACCGTCGAGGGCTACAGTTTCGGGTTTAAATGGCGACATCAGCCGTGAATAGCCCACTTTGACGGTCATCGCCAGATGATCTTCGAAGAAATACAGGAAGTTGACCGAGGCGTCGAAGGTCCAGTCTTCGTAATTGTATTCTTCGGGTCGTGGCGGGTCGTCGACTTTACGAATTTTGCCATATCGCACCAGCGACTGTCCAAACCCGAGGCTGTAATTGAACAGCGAATACGGCGAAATCCACCGGTCGTAGCCGAGCGCGATGCTGCCCGTATACATGTTGTGTGTGGTGCGGATGGGCTGGTAGATGACAATGCCGTCGATGATGAGTTCGTCGTTGAAATTAGAGGCGTTGCGTGCGACCTGAAAGCCGGTGTATCGGAAGTTTACCGCGGCTTTCCAGCCCTTGTAGATGCCAAACCAGGCGCCGAGGTTAACATCGCCAACAGAGTAAAAATTGTCGCGCATGGCTCGTGGACTGGTCAGCAGGCCGATTCCTCCATCGAAACGTACAGTAAATGGCAGTTTGCGTTGTTCGGTTGGACGTTCATCGTCCTGAGCCACCACACACAAAGGCAGGGTAAACAGCATTCCGAGGAGCAGAATGCTGCGAAACCCTATGCTTTTGTGAATGATGTTCATTACGTTTTATTCTACCGGTTTAACCATAGAGGCGTTTATGCCCATACTGGAGAACCCGCCATCGTGGAAAAGGTTCTGCATGGTAACCATACGTGTAAAATCGGAAAATAGTGTGATGCAGTAGTTGGCACAGTCGAGCGCGCTGGCGTTTCCGAGGGGCGACATGGTGTCGGCGTAATTGAAAAACTCTTTAAAACCGGGCACTCCAGAGCCTGCAGTAGTCCAGGTTGGCGACTGAGAAATTGTGTTCACTCTTACTTTTTTGGCTTTTCCGTAATGATATCCGAAGCTGCGGGCGATACTTTCGAGAAGCGCCTTGGCCTCAGCCATGTCGGAATAGTCGGGGAAAGTGCGCTGCGCAGCGATGTAGGAAAGCGCCACCACAGAGCCCCACTCATTGAGCGCATCTTGCTTGTGGGCGGCTTGCAGCACGCGGTGGAGCGACATGGCCGAAACATCCAGTGTTTTGTGGAAGAAATCGTAATTCAAGTCGGCATAAGGTCTGGCCTTGCGCACGTTTGGCGACATACCGATTGAATGCAGGACAAAGTCGATTTTGCCACCCAGAATTTCCTGAGCTTTGGTAAATAAATTATTGAGATCGTCGTCGACCGTAGCGTCGGCGGGAATAATCTGGGCATTGCATTTTTCGGCCAGCTTGTTGATTTCACCCATGCGCATGGCAATTGGAGCGTTGGTAAGCACGAAGCTTGCGCCTTCTTCATAAGCGCGTTCGGCGACTTTCCAGGCGATACTTTGCTCATCGAGCGCACCGAAAATAATTCCTCTTTTTCCTTTCAGTATTTGTGTCATGTTGCGAGTTATGATTCGTGGCTAAAATAGCCAATTCTTTATTCTTTGATTTGTAAAAGCGCTTTGGCATTGCTTCGGGCAGCCTCGGAAAGTTTCTTACCGCTGAGCATGGCCGCAATTTCATCGATTCGCTCGTCGGCATTGAGCCGCTGTATGCGGGTTTCGGTGGTCCCTTCCCTACCCGACTTGTACACTTTCAGGTGGTCGTTTCCTTTGGAGGCAATCTGCGGTAAGTGCGTTATGCTAATGACTTGCAGTTCCTTACCCATCTGTTGCAGCACTTCGCCCATCGACTCTGCCACGGCGCCTGAAATTCCGGTGTCTATCTCATCGAAAATAATGGTGGGCAGAGCTACCGATGAAGCCATCACTTTTTTCAGCGAAAGCATCAATCGGGAAAGCTCGCCGCCAGAGGCTACTTTTCCAATCTCCTGGGGCGGTTGACCGGCGTTTGCGCTGAACAGGAGCTGCAAATCGTCCATTCCATCTTCCGACAGCGCTTTGTCGCTCCACTCGAACGACAGTTCAGCCCGGGGCATGCCCATGCGATGGAGCAGTTTCATCACCCTTTCGGCGATGGCTCCGGATTCCGATCTTCGTAGTTTCGACAGCTGTTTGGCTAAATGTGAGGCTTGGTCGAGCTCTTGCTGCAGTTGAACCTCCAGTTCGCCGATGCGGACTTCCAGCGAACCGGCCTCGCTGAGGCGTGTTTTCAGTTCGTCGCGAAGCCGGAGCAAAGCTTGTTCATCGGCACAACGGTGCTTTTGCAGTAGTCTGTTAATCAAGTCGATGCGCTCCTCTACCTGAAGCAATCGGTTTGGATTGATTTCCACCTTTTGCAGGGCTGCTTCCATTTCGAAGAGTATGTCTTTCCACTCCACATTCCAGGCCTGGAAGCGTTCCACGAGGCCATCAAGCGCAGTGCTGTAACGTTGGGCTTGCTTGACCTGATGCATGCAACGTTGAATCAAGGCGGTGATGCCTTCACTCTCAGTATCGGCAGTTTGGAGGGCCTGTCCGAGTGCATCGCGAATTTCGCCGGCGTGGGTAAGCGATTTAAACTCCTCTTCGAGCCCGGGCAACTCATTTTCTTGCAAGGCGGCCTCATCGAGTTCCTGCACTTGAAATTCGAGGTAATCTTTTTCCTGTCTAATCCGCAGTTCCTGCTCCTGAAGAGCTTTCAACTGACGTGCAGTTTCGCGGTATTTCGCAAATGCCAATTGGTATTCGGGCAAGATGCGAAGGGCTCCCGAAGGACCGTCGATGAGTTTGAGGCGAAATCCCGATTGGTGGAGCAGCAGCGTATCGTGTTGCGAGTGAATGTCGACCAGCAAATTGCCCAAACTCCGCATTTGCTGGAGGTTTACCGGCGTGTCGTTGATGAATGCCCGGGTTTTACCGGCCGGACCAAGTTCGCGCCGGAGTATGCATTGAGTGTCGTAATCGAGGTCGTTCTCCTGAAAAAACTGCTTAAGGCCTGAATGATTCAATTCAAATTCAGCTTCGAGGATGCATTTCTCCCGAAACTGACCTTCCGCCCTTCCGCCCAGCAGCAGGCCAATGGCACCGAGGAGAATTGATTTTCCGGCTCCGGTTTCACCGGTGATTATGGTGAGTCCTGACCGAAAGTCGAGTTCCAGCTCGCGAATGAGGGCGTAATTGCGAATGCTCAGGCGTTGCAGCATGGTACAAAAGTAAGCGGCCTGTCATCCGCCGACAAGGCGGGCAAAGAGGAATTATGGACATAGCTGTTAACAACTCTGTGAACAGCCTGGCTGAAAAGGCGCTTAGCTTCGTGTTAACTTGCGGGCGGTGAATCCGATCCTTCAAAAAATACGCTCAGGCGAGAGCCAAACCCTTGAGTTCAAGTTCGAATTGAATTCGGCAAGGCGCATTGCGACTACGCTTTCGGCGTTTTCGAACAGCGATGGCGGAACGCTGCTCATTGGGGTTAAAGACAACGGTCACGTGGCCGGCGTGCGAGCCGAGGAGGAGCTGTATGTGCTGGAGGCTGCGGCCGATTTGTACTGTAAGCCCAAGGTGGCCACCGAAATTCGGCGTTGGGAGATCGAGGGCAAGGTGGTGTTGGCAGTGAGCATTGAAGCCTCCTCCGAAAAGCCAGTAAAAGCGGAAGGTACAGAGGGCGAATGGAAAGCCTGGGTGCGGTATGGCGCATCGAACCGCATGGCCAGTCCTGTGCACCTTGAGTTGTGGAAAATGCAGCTGGGCAAGGAAAAGCCATCGGTATATTCGACCCGTGAGCAGAAGCTGCTGGAAGCCTTGCAACAAAAGCCCTGGCTGAGTTTAAATCAAGCTGCGCGGATGACCCGATTGCCGCGACAGGCCATCATTCGTACCATGGCCAGTTTCGTGAAATGGGAGCTGGCTGAGATGCTCGTGGATGAAAGCGGCGGTTTTGTTTTTTCCCTTCGGGAGGATGACTAAAACCAAATGCCTATGGTGCTGTTGTATTGCCCATGAAAACCCTTCGACTTGTTTTAGGCGATCAGCTCAACGCTCATCATTCCTGGTATCGTGAAGTCAATCCAGACGTGCTGTATGTGCTGATGGAAATGCGGCAGGAAGCCGAATATGTTCGACACCACGTTCAGAAGTTGGTTGGTTTTTTCGCGGCCATGCGGCAGTTTTCAGACATGCTGCAAAAGCATGGACATCAGGTGGTGTACTATCGTTTTGGTGATGCCGAAAACACCGGAAGTTTGGATGAAAACCTGCGACAGATCATCGCCAAAAATAAAATTCAACGGTTTGAATATCAGCTTCCTGATGAATACAGGCTCGACGAACAGTTGAAGTCATTTTGTGCCGATCTAACGATATCGTCAAGCGTTTGCGACACCGAACACTTTCTCACCACCCGAAGCGAACTGGGCGAGCTGTTCGCCGGCAAGAAGCAGTTCCTGATGGAGACTTTTTACCGGGCGATGCGGAAGAAGTACGGTATACTTATGCAAGGACCGGAGCCGGTGGGTGGAAAATGGAATTTCGACCACGACAACCGCTCTAGCTACGATGGCCAAGTGGCGATTCCTACCCGTTTTCCCGTTTCCAATCAGGTAGCCGAGGTGCTCCGGGAAATTGAAGCGCTGAATATTCCGCGTTTCGGGAATATTGATGCCGGGCAGTTCATTTGGCCGATTAACCGTGAACAGTCGTTGCAAGTGTTGGATGACTTTGTGAATAAGCGCTTGCCTTGGTTTGGAACCTATCAGGACGCCCTTTACACGGGCGATGCCTTTATGTTTCATTCCCGGCTATCGTTTGCCTTGAATACCAAGCTAATCCACCCGCTTGAAGTTGTTCAGGCCAGCATAAAAGCCTGGGAAGCGCAACCAGAGCGTATTACCTTAAATCAATTGGAAGGCTTTATTCGTCAAATTATCGGTTGGCGCGAATACATGCGGGGCATTTACTGGTTGAAGATGCCGGAGTATGCGAGCTTAAACTTCTTCGGAAATGACCGTAAGCTGCCCGAGTGGTTCTGGACCGGAAAAACGCGGATGAATTGTTTGCAAAAGGCCATCGGACAGAGTCTTGAGCATGCCTATGCCCATCACATTCAGCGCTTGATGGTTACCGGCAACTTTGCCTTGCTGGCCGGCATTCAGCCCGACGAGGTAGACCAATGGTATTTAGGCATTTACATCGATGCCATTGAATGGGTTGAAATTACCAATACCCGTGGCATGAGTCAGTTTGCCGATGGCGGTATTGTGGGCTCAAAGCCTTACTGCAGCAGTGCGGCATACATCAATAAAATGGGCAATTACTGCGATGGTTGTTATTACAACTTTAAGGACAAATTCGGCGAGCGGGCATGTCCGTTTAACACGCTCTACTGGCATTTTCATGTGCGCCACAGGGAAAAACTGGAGAGGAATCCGCGCATTGGCATGATGTATAAGACCTGGGACAAAATGGCGCCCGAGCAGCAGGAAGCCATTCTGGAAAAGGCCGAACAGGTGCTGGAAAACATTGAAAAATTGTAACTCAACAATAATGTGCAGGCTGAAAAACAGTGCTATATTGCCCCATGTTCAAGTCACTGGGAAAGTACTTTTCAGCTTACTTCATTAGCTTATCGGCTGCGGCAGCGGTTATCTACTACTTTATCATTTCAGGAGATAAGCTAAAGCCTGAAATACAGGCTGCCCGCGCAATTGCGGCTGAAGTCCCCGAAAATCTGAACGATTTAACGCTGGTGATTGAGGAAAATTTTCATCATCCACTGCCAATTCTGATTGTTCAAATCATTGCCATCATTGGCATTGCCCGCTTTTTGGGATTGCTGTTTTCCAAACTCGGTCAGCCCGGCGTGATTGGCGAAATTCTCGCCGGAATCATCCTCGGTCCCTCGGTGTTGGGCGCTTATTTCCCCGATTTATCGCTTTCTCTGTTTCCTCCCGGATCGCTCGGAAATCTTCAGGTTTTGAGTCAAATCGGCCTGATACTCTTCATGTTCGTTATCGGCATGGAGCTCGATATTTCGGTGATTAAAAGCAAAGCTAAGGATGCCATTTTCATTTCCCACATCAGCATTGTGGTTCCCTTTACCCTGGGCGTGGTATTGGCCTTTTACACCTTTACCGAATTTGCCCCAGAGCAGGTGCCCTTCATCTCATTTGCCCTGTTTATGGGTATCTCGATGAGCATTACCGCATTTCCGGTCCTGGCCCGAATTATACAAGAGCGCGGACTTACCCGAACCAAGCTGGGCACCATTGCCATCACCAGCGCGGCAGTCGACGACGTTACCGCATGGTGTCTGTTGGCCGTGGTGATTGCCATTGTGAAGGCCGGCTCGGTGAATTCGGCGCTGCTAACCATTGGACTTTCGCTCGTTTACGTGATGTTTATGTGGTACCTCCTTCGTCCGTTCTTACAGCGATTGGGAAGCATTTACAACAACCGCGAGAGCATTTCAAGGGGTTTGATTGCCGCCGTTCTGCTCATGCTGTTGGGCTCAGCCTGGGCTACTGAAGTCATCGGAATACACGCTTTGTTCGGCGCCTTCCTTGCCGGAGTCGTTATGCCCGACTCGCTGAACTTCCGGAAAATCATGATCGACAAACTCGAAGATGTGGCTGTGGTGCTGCTTCTGCCCCTGTTTTTCGTGTTCACGGGTCTGCGTACTGAAATCGGCTTGCTCAATAGTCAGGAGCTCTGGCAAATGTGCTTGTTGGTGATTGGGGTTGCCACGGTGGGAAAATTCCTGGGCTCAGGCCTTGCCGCTTTGTTTGTAGGGCAAAGCTGGAAAGACAGCTTATCGATTGGAGCCTTGATGAATACCCGCGGA
>CANHCM010000112.1 GCA_947459155.1 Bacteroidota bacterium
CTAATGCATCGACATGCGGTACGTATACCTGGGCTGTAAATAATCAACAATATACGGCTTCGGGCACTTACAACTTTAGCGCAAATTGTCAGGATTATACGTTGGTGCTTAACATTACACCAATCACCAACAGCACAACGCCAATTACTGCCTGCGGCAGCTACACTTGGCCAGTGAACGGACAAACTTACACCCAGTCGGGAACATATACCTTCCTGGATGGATGCGTAAACCGCACCTTGCAGCTTACCATCAGCGGAGCTACAACAGCCGGACAAATTTCAGGACCTGCAAATTCATGTGCACACCAAGGCACAAGCGGAACCAACGCAACGTATAGCCTTCAGGCTACCAATGCTTCAAGCTATGTTTGGACAATTCCTTCGGGAGCAACCAACGTTAGTGGACTGGGAACGGCTTCAATCAGCTTCCGTTACCCATCGACGTTTAGCAGCGGTACAGTGAGTGTGGTGGTTAGTGGATGCGGCGCACCGATTACACGCAGCATCTCGGTAACACGCACAGCACCTGCAACGCCGGGTGCTATTACTGGACCTGTTAACGTGTGTGCATTCAGAGGCACCAATACACCGGTAACGTATTCGATTGCTGCAGTGGCAAATGCTTCATCTTACACTTGGACCTTACCAACAGGCGTAACGCTTGTAAGCGGAAGCGGTACCACATCTATTCAGGTGTTGATTGGTTCGGCCTTCTGCGGCGGAAACATTACGGTAAGGGCAAATTCTTCCTGCGGTAACAGCTCAACACGAAACTTGGCACTCAGTGTTTCAACGCCGGCAACACCGGGCAGCATCAGCGGACCAACAACAGCTTGTCCGGGTAATTCACAAACCTACAGTGTGGCTGCAGTGAGCAATGCAACATCCTACCAGTGGACAGTTCCTTCCGGAACAACCATTACAGCAGGTTCGGGCACTAACAGCATTACGCTGAGCTTTGGATCGGCCTTCTGTGGCGGCACCCTGACGGTGCGTGCGGTAAATGGCTGTGGGCAAAGCTCGACACGTAGCCTGAGCATCATCAGAAATACACCGGCCACGCCAGGTACTATTAGCGGCCCTGTAAATAACCTATGTGGCGGTGGAACACGCACCTATTCGATTGCTGCGGTATCGGGAGCTACATCGTACAACTGGACGGTTCCAGCTGGAGCTAGTATCGTTACGAACAACGGAACAAGCATTTCGGTTAACTTCAGTAATACGTTTACCAGCGGTAACATTACGGTAGCAGCAGTGAACGCATGTGGAGCAGGAACTGCACGCAGCATCAGCGTGAGTCGCCTGCCAGCCACACCGGCATCTATTAGCGGACCAAGCACAGTATGCAGAAATCAGGCGGGTGTTGTGTATTCAACACCGGTAGTTTCTGGTGTAACATACACTTGGACTGTACCAAGCGGTGCTGTAATTACTGCAGGGCAGGGCACAGCATCGGTAACGGTAAAATTTGGCAATACAAGCGGCAACGTAACTGTTAAAGCAAACAATAGCTGTGGAAGTTCATCTACACGTTCACTGGCTGTTTGCGTGGCATCGTGTCGTTTTGGCGAGACAGAGCCGGAAGAGTTAACTACAAAACCTAATTTGGAATATGGGTTTGCTATTTATCCGAATCCGGGCTTTGGAAGCGTAAACATTAGCCTTCCGGAGCTCAATGAAGAAATCCAATTACGTGTTTATGCTTCCAACGGAACTTTAATTCGTAGTGAGCAAATTCCAGCAGGTAACCACAGTTGGGGACTGCTGCTCGATAATGAGTCTGATGGTCTGTATCTTATTCAGATTGAAACCACATCACAGTTGAAGCAATTGAGATATATAAAACAGTGAAATAGATCTTGAGTCTGATCAAACGGCCTTCCGCCTTGAGCTCTTTGATGCAGCGGGCAATGAGTACCTCTTCCGCGCTGCCGATCTTGCACCGGGAGTGTATCAGGTTGTGATCAGCAATGAGAAGCATCGTTTCAGTGCACGACTCTTAAAATAATCAACCCGCCTCACTCCGGGATGTGCTTAATCCCCTCTTCGCTCGCCCGGCGGAGGGGGGATTTTTAGTTGTATGAAGTAAAGAATTGAGGGCTCTCACTCAGGATGAGTGCACTATAGTTTCATTAGGCGGAATTTGCTTTGCAGCGCTGGCAAACCGGAAAGCCAAAACGGGTAATGGTTTTTTTTTCGTGAGTTTCCAAATCAAATTACCGCTTCTTCGCCTTGTGTTTTCGTGGCATATACACAGCCGGTGCTTCCAGAACAAGCGATGGGTTTCCTAGGTGAGGGATGAGGTCGCGCAGTTCACACGACATTGCTGAAGCGATCTTCAATAGCGTCAATGCCTGGGGATTGGTTCTGCCGTTTTCTATTACCGAAAGGTTAGGTACTTCCATGCCGATCCGAAAGGCAAGTTCTGCCTGTGTTAAGCCCAAAGCTTTCCTTCGCCCGGAAATACTTTTACCTAAGGCAATCAGAAAATCCTTGTCGCTCCCAATCATCCTGCGAAGCAAGGTGCTGCAAATCAATTATTTATTATGTATATACATGATATGATTATACATAATAAACCTTCCCGATTATGCTAAAACTTATGATATTATCAATCAGTTGATTTGGGGCGTAATACTCAGGTTGAATTTGCTGTTCGGGATGTTAAATTTTGTTAAATCGTTTCTCCCGGCCAATGTGGCCAATGCCGAACAAGCAAGCTTTACGTAAGTGTTGATAAACGGCTAGATGTTGTCTCAAAAGGTATGTTAGCCCAAAAACAGGCTTAAAAGTAGCAATGGTTAGCGATTACATCGGGTAAGAAGCTTTGTTGCAAATCACCAATTCAATCCGGGCATACCGATGCTCGCGCCCGGGATTGGAGCAAGCTACCGTGTAGCGCGGAAAGCCCGAATTTGGCGCCCCCCAAAAAGTCAGCTTAACTTCACAGTCTATACCACTGGGCTTGTTGGCTTTGCTTGTTAGATGGATGCATTTCTAGGCATCTGTTGTGATTTCAATTTATATTCGTTGTTCTGA
Source organism: Bacteroidota bacterium (assembly GCA_947459155.1). GTDB lineage: Bacteria > Bacteroidota > Bacteroidia > M30B66 > M30B66 > CAMCXT01. The sequence goes on from CANHCM010000112.1 coordinate 3,045, forward strand.
TATGCCCAAGAAACAATCTGGAATTTTATGGATGCTGGTCTTGTTGCCTATGCTTTTGGCGGCCAACAAAGACTCGTTGCTACGGGTAATCCGAAATCCGCCCAACAGCGAAGCTTTGCTCGAGGCCTACCCATCACTGGCCTTTGCTTTACACCTGTCGAAACCCGACTCGGCTATTCTCATGGCCAGAAAAGGCATTCGTCTCGCCGATTCGCTCGGCAACCGCTTTCACAGGGGCTCTTCGCTAAACATGTGCGGATTGGCTTATTACCGCAAGGGTTGGTATGCGACTGCGCTGAGTACATTTCGCGAATCGGAGAAGGTTTTTTTATCGCTGCGCGAGGAGGGGCAGGCTGCACGCGTGTATCAAAACATGGCGCATGTGTATCAGGCCCGGAAAGATTATCGCCAGGCTCAGGTATACAATCTGAAGGCACTCCGGTTTTATGAAAAAGAAAAAGACAGTTTACACATAGCTTCCTGCTACCAAACGCTGGGAATTGTTCTGCGTGAATTGAATGAATATGAGCAGTCGGCTAGCTACCTCGATGCCTCTATACGGATTTTGGGGCAGTTGGGGCAAATCGACGAATTGGCAAATGCTCACAGCATCAAAGGAAACCTTTGGTCGGCCATGAAGCGATACGACGCCGCTTTGGTAGAAATGAATATTGCACTTCCGCTTTACGACAAAGCCGGCGATCTGGCCAATAAGGCCATCACCCTTGAAAATATGGCCTCAGTGTACGAAGGAAAAGGCAATTTTCGGCTGGCTGTCGACCACTACAATCAGGCGATTGCTCTCTTTTCGGAGGTTGGCAGTGAGGTGGACGTTGCCTTTGAACGCATGCTCCGATCGGGCGCCCTGCTTCGACTCAACCGAAACGAAGAGGCGCTCAACGACCTTGACATGGCCGAAACAGTATTCCGCCGTGAAAAAGTGGTGGATTACCTAGCCGACCTCTACGACAAACGCAGCGAATGGCTCGAGCAAAACAACCGGCATGCTGAAGCCCTGCAAGTGTTCAAAAGGCATATCGCACTGAAAGACAGCCTGGCCACGCAGCGCCAAACCGACGAGATGGTGCGCTTACAGGCCGAGTTCGATTTTGAGCGGAAGGAAAAAGAAATCGCCTTACTCAAAGCCGAAGCGCTCGCCGGATCAGCCCGCTTACAAAAACGCAACGGCATTATTGCTTTACTGTTGCTCCTCGGGGCGGTTTCGGTTGCCCTCATTTTGTTTTACCGCAAACGCAAAAAGCTACAGGATGAATTGCGCAAGCAACAGATGCTCAATCAAATTGCAGCCGACCTGCACGATGATGTTGGCGCTTCGCTGAGTGCCATTCGCATGTATGGCGAAGTGATTCGAAAAAAAGCCAGCGTTTCGGCGCCCGATGTGGTGCCTATAGCCGGAAAAATCAGCGATAATGCCCGTGAATTGATCCAAAGCATGAGCGATATCGTGTGGACCATCAAGCCGGGACAAGAAGAACTGAAATCGCTCGAAGATAGACTCCACAACCTCGGGCTGGAGCTCTGCAGTCCGGCAGAAATTCGTTTTGTGTTCAAAGGCTCGGGCTATGCGGGGAGTTTTGTATTGCCGATCGAGCTGCGCAACGACCTTTACCTGATTTGCAAAGAGGCCCTCCACAACGCGCTTAAACACGCCAGGGCTTCGGTGATTCAAATGCAATTCGATTATAAAAATGGATGGCTTAGCGTGGAAATTACCGACAATGGGCTCGGCTTTACCCATGAACGGGCATTGGGCAATGGCCTGAAAAACATGCAGCAACGAAGCCTTCGCCACCATGGAAGCTTTGAGCTTCGACAGGCCAGTCCGCAAGGCACAACCGCTCAGGTAAAACTCCCCTGTTCGCCGCGATAAGCGCCGGTTTTTGTAGTTGATTCTTCGAGCCATCTGTTCGAAATTCACACAAACAAAAGCCATGAAACCTGCACTCTGGATCGCCGGCTTGATCTTTTGCGGATTGTTAAGCCCCTCACTAGCACAGCAAAACATGCTTCAAGGCACCCTGAACGCTTTTGAAGTTGAAGCCACACTGAAGCCTGATACGGTACTGAGCTCGCCCGTGTGGATGATTCGCGATTTTGAGTTTCTCGACTCATTCATCGTAGCCCTAACCTACGACCGCCGTCCCGACCGCTGCTCAATCCGGCTGTTCAACTCCAACAACCACGAATACGAAGCCCTTGCGCTCGAAGCCAAACCCCTTGGCCTTTTTCGCGATGTGTTTGGCCAGGTGTATCTAATCGATGAGCAAGGGGTGTACCTCATCAACAGCGCACCTTTAGCACTCCATGCTTTGAGCGAAAAGGACTTTTTCGGGCGCATTTACCCTTTGGTGGCCCGCAGCGACTCCGCCTGGTTCTTTTCCACCTTTCTGCGCAACCGCCCCGAATTTGCCTATCTAAAAATTCATGGCGATACCCTGCATACCGTGCGCGATCAACACCTGTACGACCTCTACCATTCCGAATACACCTTCCTGCCGATGCATCAAAAATGCGCCTTAAAAAGGCGATGTGCCCAAACCGGTGAAGACCGCTACGCCCTCGCTGCCGAAATGAGCGGCTTTACCCAATCGCTTTGGTGGCGAGCGCCTTACTCCCCTTTGTTTGTAGATGGCGATTCGGTATGGATTGCCGACCATTACCGCGACAGCGTATTTATTTACCATCAAAACGGCGGGCGAATTACAGCCGCGCCTATGGACTTTCATCACGACAAAGCCTACAAGCGTGAAATTTTGTTCGATCCTGAAAGTCGAGTCCGATACGCCCGCTACGAGCACCATGGCCGCATTAAACTCGTTCCGCTCGATGTGTGGGCAAATGCACATCAGCCGGGGCAAGCCTTGCAGCATCGCTACGTAGAAAAGCTCAAGGTTTACAAAGGCAAAGCCTGGTATTTGTACCGCCCATTTGAGTCGAGCCAAAACACTTTTCTCTACGCCGAGTTTTTGGGGCGAGAATGAGGAACTACTGAAAATTCAGAAATAAATCGGGACAAATCGAAGCGCGATTGTAGGTTGAATACTATAATTTGATTGTATCGATCAGGCTTCGATTCTGTTTCTTGCACAGCCTTGAATCTTCTCGGAAACAAGACGTGGAATTATAGGAACGCGTTCTAAGCTTAGTACAAAAACAGCATACCTATGTCAGATTTGTACCAATCAATCTGAAAAGCACCTCCATCAGGCATTGAAAAACCCGATGGTAATTGTATTCATCACCGCAAGCGCGGTGCGTGTCTTGGGATAAGCCAAGATCTAGTTCATTCCATCACCCTATTGTGGGATGCCTTTAGGGCCAACCGCTGAGCTGCTTTTGCTACTTTTGGAGAATGAGCTCTATTCGTGTCGCGCTGTTTGAAGACAACTTCCATTTAAGGGAAAGCTTGTATTTTTTAATTGCCGCAGAAGCCGATATGGAATGTGTTGGGGCGTTTGCCGACTGCAATGGGCTAAAGCAAAATATTGTGGCGGCCAAGCCTGATGTCATTCTGATGGACATTGAAATGCCCGGCATGAATGGTATTGAGGCCGTTGCCGAAATCAAACAGGCATTTCCCGGCATACCAGTCTTGATGCAGACCATTTTTCAAGACGACGAACACATCTTCAATGCCTTGTGTGCCGGAGCTTCGGGCTATTTGCTCAAGAGTGCCGACCCACAGCAATACCTACAAGCCATTCGCGATGTACGCCAGGGAGGCGCTCCCATGAGTGGACCGGTAGCCCGACGGGTTCTTGAACTATTCCAGCAAACCGTTAAACCGGAAAGCCGAAACCACTACGATCTCACCCAAAAAGAAAAGGAAGTCCTCGCCGAACTGATCGAAGGGAAAAGCTTTAAAATGATTGCCGACAGCCTGGGTATCTCTTACGAAACTGTGCGCTCGCACATGAAGAGCATTTACAACAAACTGCATGTGCACAGCAATACCGAAGCGGTAATCAAAGCCCTGAAAGAACGCCTTGTTTAAGCCTGAATTTGTTCATGGACTTTTACTCCGAGCCCCTAATGCCCTTCACAGTTGCCCTAAAGGATTTTCAAACACGAGTGGTGGCTTAGCCCGAAAATTGAGAATCTGTTTAGGGTAGAGCGGGCAAAAATGAGAACAGAAATGCAATAAAAAAGGCCGTAATGCTTCCACTACGGCCTTTCCAGGTTAGGTTAAGGACTTACTGTTTCTCTCCGCTCAGGGGTTTACTTACGCCCTGTTCTGTTTTGGCCCCACGCATTTTGATGACTTCTTCCATCATTGGTGAATTGCCGATCATGCGTTTAGAGGCTGGCTGACCATACAATTCCGGCGCGAGGTAGGTGCCACGGCGATTTTCCGGCTTCATTTGCTCAGGCTCTCCGCGCTCTGGATAAGTCTGCAGATACAAGTCATTACGCTGAGCCGTTACTTGCCAGCTGATTTTTTGTCCGGCATTTCCTCCGGCAATCTCAAAACGACCGTTCTCCAGCTCCTTGCTCACATAAATACCCGGTGCTGGTGCGCCGATGGCCGTAAGAATGTAGCTGAAATCTTTATTGATGGCATCAAAGTAAGATGGCATATCGACCACCGCTTTTCCACTGGCATCTAACACAATGTTTCCACGGTAGATGTTCAACACCTCATTAGATTCAACCGCGAAGTGCTTGAGGAACTTGTTCTCGGGATCCTGCGGGTGATCAATGGTGAATGGTTTCACGCCTAAGGCTGTCATGTCGCCCAACGAAAGAATTCCGGTCAATGAAGCCACACCAAATCCACCCGGATCGGAATTACCCAAAACACCCACAAAGCCACCGTTACCAGTAACCCCGGCAGCATCGTCAACACCATTGTCGGGAGCCACATTCAAACCAAATACACCGGTTCCTGCTGGTTGTTCGGTTTGCCCAAGCACACCAAAATAACCCAAACCGGTAACACCAGGGTTTGCAATCGGCGGATTGGCTGTAAGGTTGATGCCCAGGGTTGGGTTCTGATGCAAGCCGAAAACACCTGAACCACCGGCCACAAACGATTGGCCTGAAGTACCCTGGAAACCGTTTCCATCTACACCCGAACCACCATTGGTGCGCAGGTTATTTCCGAACACACCGGCAAAACCGGTTGCAGTAGCGGCAACTTCTCCGGTAACCCCTGATCCGGCGCCAGTCGAAAAGCCTAAGATGGCCGAATTGTTGGCCTGGTTGGTATTGCTTGAGGCTTCGATAGCCGCAAACTGGTTGGCCGGAGCTGTGCTTTCTGCAAGGATGGCGGCACCATTACCACCAGCAATGCCGGCACGAATGGCCACCGCATTGATGGTTCCGTTACCATTGGGCAGGGTAGCCTGAACTGGACCGGCGTCAGCGGTAATTTGTCGACCCGCACCTGCACCACCAAAGTCATACGCAGCATCTAAAGTGCCTCCACCGGTTCCTGCCGGGCCTTGTGGACCTGCAGGGCCCGCCGGACCTTGAGCACCGGCCGGACCAACTAAGGAAATGCCGGTTCCCCAGCTACCTGCTGTCTTGGGTCCAAATAAAGTATTGTTCGCGGTATTGATGTAAAAATCGCCATTGGCCCCTAAGCCTGCCGAAGGA
>CANHCM010000113.1 GCA_947459155.1 Bacteroidota bacterium
ATTATGGACAATGCTCCATTGCGCCGCAACAAGCCTACCGTGTTCGCCCGCTGGAACACCAATGTAGCCATCCTCTCAGGCGATGTTATGTTTGCCGAGGCCTTTCGCCTGGTGAGTGAGGCTCCGGCAGCCGTACTTAAGCCGGTGCTGGATGTTTTTCTGAAGGCCACCGTGGAAGTCTGCGAAGGGCAGCAGTGGGACATGGATTTTGAGTCGAGGCAGGATGTTCAGATCGACGAATACCTCAACATGATTCGCATGAAAACGGCGGTCTTGCTGGGGGCCGCATTGGAGATGGGAGCTCTGTGCGGAGGAGGCAGCGCCGAAACGGCTAAGCACCTGTACGAATTTGGTTGCAATCTGGGTATTGCCTTTCAGCTCCACGACGACGTGCTCGATGTTTACGGCGACCCCGAGAAATTCGGAAAGCGTGTGGGTGGCGACATTGTCGCGAACAAAAAAACCTACCTGAAACTGCGGGCTTTAGAAAAAGCCGGAGCCGAAGAAAAAGCCGAATTGCAGCATTGGTACTCGGGTAAGCCCGACGATGAAGAAGGCAAAATCACGGCAGTTCGGGCCTTGTTTGATCGACTGGCGGTGAAGCAAGACACCTCAGTTTTGATGAACGATTATTACCAAACCGCGATTGCCTCCTTGCGCAATGCGTCGGTATTGCCTGAATACGAGCAGGCCCTCATTGCATTTGCGCAAAACCTGATGGAGCGCGAATCCTGAAACAGGAATCAGGAAATTTTCCCGCAACCCTTCGTGGCGTTCATCGTAATGGCCACCGCAACGGTAAAACTGTTTGTCGACAGGCTTATGGGAAGGTTTTGTTTTCCGTAGTGTTCATCACATCTTTGTTTACATTTGCACGCGTAAATACCCTCATACTGCCGAACAATTCCATTGAGGTAAGTGTTTGGTAGGGGGCAGAGCCGATTATTGTATGACGAACAGCGAATACTTTCCACTCTTAATTCAGCTCACCTTTGCGCTGGGCTTTGTTGTGTTGGTGCTTGTAATCACCCACCTTATTGGGCCTTCACGTAAGACTGCCAAAAAACTCGACAGTTTCGAATGTGGCATCGAGTCGAAGGGCAATGCACGTCTGCCTTTCTCCATCAAGTATTTCCTCACCGCCATCCTTTTCGTTTTGTTCGATGTGGAGGTGATTTTCTTTTACCCTTGGGCTATCAATTTCAAAGAGTTGGGAATGCACGGGTTTGTGAGCATGGGTATTTTTGTAGCCTTGTTCCTGCTTGGGTTCCTTTACCTTCGGAAGAAGCAAGCCTTTAAATGGGAATAATCGTTTAACCACTTAGCCTCCATACAACGATGAGCACAGTGAAATTGTCAGAAGCCCCCGAGGGATTGCAGGGAGAAGGCTTCTTCGCAACAAGCCTCAGTAAGGTGATTGGGTTAGCCCGGGCAAACTCCATGTGGCCACTCCCCTTTGCTACCTCATGCTGCGGTATTGAGTTTATGGCCACCATGGGTTCTAACTACGACCTGGCCCGCTTTGGTTCTGAGAGAATGAGCTTTTCGCCTCGCCAAGCCGACCTGTTGATGGTGATGGGTACAATAGCCAAGAAGATGGCTCCCGTACTTCGTCAGGTTTACGAACAAATGGCCGAGCCCCGTTGGGTGATTGCTGTTGGGGCTTGTGCCTCCAGCGGTGGGATCTTCGACACTTACTCGGTTCTTCAAGGCATCGATAAGGTTATTCCAGTTGACGTTTACGTACCGGGTTGTCCTCCACGCCCGGAACAAATCATCGATGGCGTGATGAAGATTCAGGAACTGGTGAAAAACGAAAGCCTCAGACGCCGAAACACCCCTGAATACAAGCAATTACTGGCCTCCTACGGAATTGAATAAGCAGCTATGGCTTTAACGCACGACACAGTACTCGAACAACTCCGCTCCCGTTTTCCGGAGGCCATCCTCCACAGTGAGCTGAGCTTCGATTTCCTCAATGTTGAAATACAGCCCGCACAAAATCTGGAGGTGCTTCGCTTTCTCCGCGATGAGCTGGGCTTCATCTATCTCACCGACCTCTGCGCCGTTCACATGCCTGAGCAAAGCGGACGTGAAATTGGGGTGGTTTATCACCTTCACAACCTCGAAGAAAATTACCGCTTCCGCGTGAAGGCCTGGTTGCCCGAAGCTGAGCCTGTAATTGCTACGGCAACAACGGTTTGGGCTGGAGCCAATTGGATGGAAAGAGAAACATACGACTTTTTCGGAGTCCGTTTTGAAGGTCATCCCGACTTGCGCAGAATCCTCAATGTAGACCACATGGAGGTTTTCCCATTGTTAAAACAGTTTCCGCTCGAAGACACCACGCGCGAAGACAAAGACGATCGTTTCTTCGGACGATAAAACCCCACGGAAGTTATGCAAGAGCAACAATCCATCTTCGGGGAAGATTTCCTCAAAACGGAAGAAAAACAATACAACACCCTCAATCTCGGGCCTACCCACCCGGCCACGCACGGCGTTTTCCAAAACGTTCTGCAAATGGATGGCGAGATCATCATGTCGGCCGAACCTACCATTGGCTACATTCACCGGGCATTTGAGAAACTGGCCGAACGCCGTCCGTTTTACCAGGTAACACCCATCACCGACCGACTCAATTACTGCTCGGCTCCGATCAACAACATCGGCTGGCACATGACGGTGGAGAAACTCCTCCAGGTGCAAACCCCGAAAAAAGTCGATTACATGCGGGTAATCATCATGGAGCTGGCCCGTATTGCCGACCACCTCGTGTGCAATGCCGTATTGGGCGTTGATACCGGGGCCTTAACCGGCTTTACGTATATGTTCCAGGAGCGCGAACGCATCTACGATATGTACGAAGAAGTGGCCGGAGCCCGATTGACCACCAACATCGGTCGGATTGGCGGCTTTGAGCGCGACTTCACACCGGGCTTTCACAAGAAACTGAAAGATTTCCTGGCCACCTTCCCGGCCCGTTTCGAGGAGTTCGATTCGATGCTTACCCGCAACCGAATATTCATGGATCGGGTAATTAACGTTGGGCCCATCAGCGCGGAGCGCGCAATAAGCTACAGCTTCGCCGGACCAAACCTCAGAGCCGCAGGCGTTGATTACGACGTTCGGGTGATGAATCCTTACAGCTCCTACCAGGACTTCGATTTCATTGTTCCCGTGGGCACCAGCGGCGATACTTACGACCGCTTCATGGTGCGTCAGGAAGAAATCCGGCAGAGCCTGAAAATTATCAATGCGGCATACAACAATATGCCCGAAGGCAACCACTTCGCCGATTGTCCGGAGTTTTACCTTCCGAAAAAAGAAGACGTTTACACCTCGATGGAGGCTTTGATCTGGCACTTTAAAATTGTGATGGGCGAAGTTGACCTCCCCGCAGGTGAAGTTTACCACAGCGTGGAAGGCGCCAACGGAGAACTGGGCTATTACCTGATTTCTGATGGAGGCCGCACACCTTACCGACTGCACTTCCGCCGGCCCTGCTTTATTTATTATCAGGCTTACCCTGAAATGATTAAAGGACAAATGCTGTCGGATGCAGTAATCACCATGTCGAGCATGAATGTAATTGCAGGCGAACTCGACGCATAAAACCCTGAATATGGCTGAAGTAATTCAAGGAACAAGAGCATTTAACCCAAGCACCCGCGCTGGTATTCAATTCAGCGAGGAGGCCCTGAAAACCATCGAAGCGTTGATGAAGCGCTATCCGGAGGGAAAACATAAATCGGCATTGTTGCCGGTATTGCATGTGGCACAAGCCGAAGCCGATGGCTGGCTCAGCCCCGAAGTGATGGACTACGTTGCAGAGCTGATGAAGCTCCAACCCATCGAGGTGTATGAGGTAGCCTCGTTCTATTCGATGTACAACCTCAAACCGGTGGGCAAATGTGTGCTTGAGGTTTGCCGCACCTCCTCTTGCTGGACACGCGGCGCTGAAGACGTGGTTGACTACATCGGGAAGAAACTGAACATCCGCGAAGGCGAAACCACCGCCGACGGCATGTTTACCCTCAAAACCGTGGAGTGCCTCGGAGCCTGCGGCGGAGCGCCAATGCTCCAGTGTGGCGCCGAGTACCACGAAAACCTCACCGAAGCCAAAATCGACAGCCTTATTGAGCGCTATCGCGCCGAAGGCCGCCGTAAATGTTATACCGACCTCGACTACCAAAACACGAAGTAATCAAGCGCCATGGGTAGAAAATTATTGTTAACACACGACCATGTAGAAGGCATTCAGGGTTACGCCGCATACCGCGCCAATGGCGGGTATCGCTCGGTTGAGAAGGCTCTCAAGAAGATGACTCCCGACGAAGTGGTGGAAGAAGTGAAGAAATCGGGGCTGCGCGGCCGCGGCGGTGCGGGATTTCCAACCGGCATGAAGTGGAGCTTTTTGGCCAAGCCTGAAGGCGTTCCGCGTTACCTCGTGTGCAACGCCGACGAGTCGGAGCCGGGAACTTTCAAAGACCGCTACCTCATGGAGCGGATACCGCACATCCTCATCGAAGGCATGATCACCTCCAGCTATGCGCTGGGCGCCAATACCTCATACATCTACATCCGCGGTGAGTATTTCTACGTTGCGAGAATTCTCGAAAATGCCATTGCTGAAGCGTATGCGAATGGATGGCTGGGGAAAAACATTCTCGGCACCGGCTACAACCTCGACCTGTACGTTCAGGTGGGCGGTGGAGCTTACATCTGCGGAGAAGAAACGGCCCTGTTGGAATCGTTGGAAGGCAAGCGCGGAAATCCACGCATTAAACCTCCGTTTCCTGCTGTGGCCGGACTGTACGGCTGCCCAACCGTGGTAAACAATGTTGAAACCATTGCCGCAGTAGTGCCAATTGTGAACGATGGAGGCGATGAATATGCTAAAATCGGGATTGGCCGTTCGACCGGAACCAAGCTGATTTCTGCTTCCGGTAACATCAACAAACCCGGGGTTTACGAAATCGAGTTGGGCGTACCGGTGGAAGAGTTTATCTTCTCCGACGAATACTGCGGGGGCATTGCCAACGGAAAGCGCATGAAAGCCTGCGTTCCAGGCGGATCTTCCGTACCTATTTTGCCCGATTATCTTGTGTGTAAAACGGCTGCCGGCGAAGATCGCCTGATGACCTACGAATCGCTGAGTGATGGCGGATTTGTGTCAGGTTCGATGCTGGGTTCGGGCGGGTTCATTGTTTACGACGAGCACCAGTGCATTGTGCGCAACACCTGGAATTTCAGTCGTTTCTACCACCACGAAAGCTGCGGCCAATGCAGCCCTTGCCGCGAAGGCACCGGTTGGATGGAGCGCGTACTGCATCGCCTCGAAAAAGGAGAGGGCCATATGAGCGACATCGACCTTCTTGTAGATGTGGCGAAAAAAATTGAAGGCAATACGATTTGTCCGCTCGGCGACGCGGCAGCATGGCCTGTTGCTGCGGCCATCCGCCATTTCCGCCACGAATTTGAATACCACGTATTGCATCCCGACAAAATCAAAGACCCTAAACACGGCTACCGGGAGCCCATCATGCCCGTGAAACCGGAACCCGTAACTGCCTAACGATACAATCATGAGCTTACTGAAAGTAACCATCGACGGGAAAACCATTGAAGTAGAGCCTGGAACGACAATTCTCCAGGCCGCCCGGCAAATTGGCCCTGATGTGGCCCCGCCGGCGATGTGCTACTATACCAAACTGAAAACCTCGGGAGGCTACTGCCGCACCTGTCTGGTGAAAGTTACCAAAGGATCGGAAAAAGACCCGCGTCCAATGCCAAAGCTGGTGGCTTCGTGCCGTACCACGGTGATGGATGGCATGGAGGTTCAAAACTACAGCTCCGAAGAAGTGGTGGAAGCCCGCAAAGGTGTTGTAGAATTTCTGCTGATCAACCACCCGCTCGACTGTCCTATCTGCGATCAGGCGGGCGAATGTCACCTGCAGGATTTGAGCTATGAAAACGGCCGCAGCAAAAGCCGTTATGAGTTCAAACGCCGTACTTTCGAGAAAATAGACATTGGAGAAAAGATTCAGCTGCACATGACGCGCTGCATTCTTTGCTACCGTTGTGTGAAGGTGGCCGACCAACTCACGCCCGGCCGCGTGCATGGTGTGATTAATCGCGGAGAAGTGGCGGAAATCAGCACCTACATTCAAAATGCGGTCGACAATGAGTTCTCCGGCAACATGATTGACGTGTGTCCGGTGGGCGCTTTGACCGACAAAACCTTCCGTTTCAAAAGCCGTGTATGGTTCCTTAAACCTGTAGACGCTCACCGCGATTGCGACCAGTGTTCCGGAAAGGCTGTGGTTTGGAAGTATGGAAACGAAATTTACCGCGTAACCGGCCGTAAGGATCAATGGGGCGAGGTGGATGAGTGGATTTGTAACACCTGCCGCTTCGAGAAAAAGTCGCCCAGCGATTGGGTTGAAGAAGGTCCGCGTAAAATCAACCGCCACTCGGTGATTTCCCAAAACCACTACGGATCCAAAACCCGCTTTGTCGCTTCGCCTGAATCACTTCCTCAAAAACAACTGAGCTAACATGAACCTGAGTTTAGAATGGCTTCTGCTTATTGATAAAACTGTGATCGCCTTCGTGGCTTTCGCCATTACGCTGCTCATTGCCACCTACAGCACCTACGCAGAGCGCAAAATAGCGGCCTTCCTGCAGGACCGTGTTGGCCCCGACAGAGCGGGCCCATTCGGCATTCTACAGCCCCTGGCCGATGCCGGTAAGTTCTTTTTCAAGGAAGAGATCATCCCCAACACCTCCGATAAATTCCTGTTTATTATTGGTCCCGGCATTGCCATGCTTACCGCATTGATGACCAGCGCGGTTATTCCCTGGGGTGGCAGCCTTGAAATTGGAGGCCGTCAGATTCCATTGCAGGTTACCGACCTCAACATTGGAGTATTGTACGTGTTTGCGGTGGTTTCGCTGGGAGTTTACGGGATTATGATTGGGGGCTGGGCATCCAACAACAAGTTTTCGCTGCTGGGAGCCATTCGCGCCTCGTCGCAAATGATTAGCTATGAGCTCAGTATGGGCCTTGCGCTCATCGCGTTGATCATGATGACCGGCACCCTGAGTTTGGGCGAAATTGTTGAGCAGCAGCGCGGCGGCAACTGGAACATTTTCTACCAGCCTTTGGGCTTCCTGTTGTTTCTCGTATGTGCCTTTGCCGAATGCAACCGCACGCCCTTCGATCTTCCGGAATGTGAAACTGAGCTTGTAGGCGGGTACCATACCGAATATTCATCGATGAAACTTGGCTTCTTCATGTTTGCCGAGTACATCAACATGTTTATTTCATCGGCCTTCATGGCCACCCTGTATTTCGGGGGGTACAACTTCCCGTTCATGGACTCGCTGGGCTTGTCGCAGAACTGGATTACGATCATCGGCGTATTGGTGTTCTTCCTGAAAATTTTCGCCTTTATCTTCTTCTTCATGTGGATTCGCTGGACGCTTCCACGTTTCCGTTACGACCAGCTGATGCGCCTTGGCTGGCAGTACATGATTCCATTGGCTTTATTGAATATCTTCATCACCGGAACCATCATTCTGGTTACGAAATAACGCATAACCCCTGAACAGATGAAATCGCTGAGTAATCGATCGAAAGTAGTGTCGGACAAGAACATGACCCTTCTTGAGGGCGCTTACCTTCCTGCCGTAGTGAAAGGTTTGGGAATTACCCTCAAGCACTTTTTCCGCCGTCCGGCGACTTTGAAATATCCAGAGGAGCAACGTGAGTTTACCGAGGTATACCGAGGCAAGCACGTACTGAAGCGCGACGAAAATGGAGCTGAACGATGCACTGCTTGTGGATTGTGCGCGGTAAGTTGTCCGGCTGAAGCCATCACCATGGTAGCCGCCGAACGTAAAAATGGTGAAGAGCATTTGTACCGTGAAGAGAAATATGCGGCGATCTATGAGATCAATATGCTGCGCTGTATTTTCTGCGGTTTGTGCGAAGAGGCCTGTCCGAAAGAGGCCATTTTCTTAACCAAGGAAATTGCCCCGGCCGACTACGAACGTGAGGAGTTTATTTACGGGAAAGACAAGCTGGTAGAAGGTGTAGAGCCTGCCAAACGCATAGATGTAAGCAAGCGCCAAGACCGGTAAGCTTTAAACGGTATTGTAAATGAGGGTCTGATTTTGGCCTTCAAATGGGAATAACATTTCATTAATTGCCTGTTGACTTACTATGATTTTGCTTCATAGCGGAATAGCCTATCATTCCTGACAACTGCAGCTTCATAGGCATCACTACCTATAATTATTTCAATAACAATAACATAACTAAAAGTAGTTAGTGGGGGAATTTGCTCAAGGTAGTTTTGGGTTCTCAAAACACCATCAAAACCATGAAGCATTTTTTACTCCTCGCAACTTCATTTTTTTCACTTTCTGCTTTGGCCCAACAAGGTTTGGAAGGGATTATTGTAGAAACTTATTATATATCGAACACGGCCGACGAAGC
>CANHCM010000114.1 GCA_947459155.1 Bacteroidota bacterium
CATTGGCCAACAACCGACGGGCTTTCTTCTTGCTTTCTTCGGTAACTTTTGGGTAGCTCATGAATTTCTCCAGATGCATTGCGGCCTCTGCAAATTTCATCATCTTGAGCTCGGCCTGAGCCCAGCGTAGATACATCGCCGGGAACTTATCCGGAAAGGCTTTTGCCGCCGCTTCATATTTAGGAAGCGCCTCTTCGAGTTTGCCCAAATCGAGGCAAATATCGGCCAGGAAAAGGTTAGCCTCGAAAAACTGAGGATCTTCCTTGAGGGCATCCTGTAAAAAGCGGTAGGCCTCTTCGGTTTTACGCTGGTCGTAGCGGCTTTGGGCCTCTTCGAAGAGCTTCACCGCACGGCGGTTAGAAGAGCTGAGTCCCGACTGACTTTTCAAACAGGAAGTGAGGCTGAAAAAGACCAGCAGGAACGCAAAAAAAGGATTCATCATCGTGTAGCTAACGCTCGAAAAGTAAGCAAATTCCTAAGGCCGGAAAAAAGAAAACCCCGAAGCCTGAAGATTTCGGGGTTTTCGAAGCGATGGTTCGCTTAATTCCGTTTCAAGGTAACGTCGCCGGTGAGGGTTTCTCCGTTGGAGAGCTTCAGAATATAGAAGTAAACTCCGTCCGGTACATCTTCGCCCGACCAGTTGTTGTTGTAGTCGGTGGTGTTGTAGACCTCATTACCCCAGCGGTTGAAGATGTTCAACGAGCTTTCAGGGAAGGCAGCGAGGCCATTCACCACAAAGAAGTCGTTAAAGCCATCGCCGTTTGGCGTAAATGAATTCGGAACCGAAACACTGTTGGCAATCAGATATTTTCTGGAGGTGGTGTCGATACAACCTGCTGCATCTTTCACGGTGAGGATGACTGTAATCTCACCCTGAGTAGCATAGGCATGACTGGTGTTTTGGGTGTTAGCTCCGGTATTGTCGCCAAAATCCCAGCTCCAGCTTACCGGTGCACCGGTTGAGGCGTCGGTAAACACAATGGTACTTCCAGATTGAGCTCCTGTTGAAGGATCAGAGGTGAAGGCGGCCACCGGGCCACCGGCTGTGAGGACAATCACATCTTCAAAAGTACATCCGTTGTTGTCGGTTACTACAAGTGTGTAAGTGCCACCTTCAACAGCTATAGTTTGCTCGGTAGCTCCATTGCTCCAGTCGTAATTGGCCATACCTGCCGGACCGCTTAGGGTAAATTGCTCACCTGCGCAGATGTTTTCATCGTCGCCCAGACTAAATGTAGGCTCTGTAAACAAGCTCACAGTTACCTGATCGGTGATGGCCGATTCGCAACCATCAAGGCTTGCCGAAAGGGTGTAAACGCCTGCCTGAGGGCTGCTTAGATTCAGTGTTCCACCCGCAGCTTGCCCGGCTGGAGTATTCCAGGTGTAGATTACTCCATTTTGCTGGTTTGAGCTCAGAGCCAAAGCCTGAGTTCCGCACAGCGTAGTGTCGCCACTGATGACTGGTGTTTCAGGTCGTGGCAATAAGGCCACTGTAACCGTATCGAAAGTTGAGCAACCATTCGGATTTTCTAATTGAACCCAGTATTCACCGGAGGTGGTTACGGTAATGGTGTTGGCTGTACTTCCGGTGCTCCAGGTATAGTCTACACTTCCACCCGCACTGGCATCCAGCACCAACGAGGTTCCTCCACAAATTGAAGTGTCGTTGAAGGCAAAGCTGAATTCTGGACTTTCTTCGATGGTTAGGTCAACCAAATCAACTTCGGATGGACAACCATTGAGTATGTAGTATAAACCATATTGCCCGCCATCACCTACGCTGAGGTCATCAATTACGATGCTCGATTCAGAGGTGGCCAATGTATCGGTTGGGCTAACCCAGTAATACACACCGCCGGGGTTTGTAGCTCCGCTAAAGGTAAGTGGATTGCCAGCACATACCACGGCCTGACTCACATCATTACCATTGGTAAGAATGCTGATCGCGGCTGGGCTGGTAGAGAATACAAGGTCAACCGAATCGCGGCGGCTACAGCCTTCCGGGTTGAGCACTTCTACCCAGTAGGTTCCAGATTGTGTAACCGTGAAGGTTTGCTGAGTGGAGTTGTCTTGCCACAGATAGGTGTATCCGCTTCCCGCACCTGCATCGAGCAGTACAGTACTTTGATCGCAAACGGTATCCGATAAGCCTATGTATACTTCCGGACTCGGTCTAACGAAGATGTCTAAAGTATCGTAGAATGACTCACAGCCGGCATCGACAACGAAGGCCAGGAATTTACCGGATTGTTGGGTGGTTATGGCCGCAATATCGAGGTTTTGGCCATCATACAAAGTGTTGTTTGGTCCAAGCCAGGCATAGGAGTCGGCGCCATCAACAGTGGTCATACTTAGTGAGAGCGGTTCGCCGGCACAAAGCGTGTCGGTTGTAACAGCCGCAGAGAAGGGGTTGATGTTGGCTACTGGTGAAAGTGGCCTTGGAGAAGTCCAAATTTGAATGGAATCTCTGGCCCTACAGCCCTGGAAGTCGGTTACTTCAACGAAATAGGTTCCGGAGTCTGAAACGATGAAGAAAGGATTCGTGCTGCCATCCTGCCATTCGAACAGGTAGGTTCCCGGAACGGTTAACAACAGCTGAGTTCCTTCGCAAATGGTGTCGCGGGCAGCCTGGATATTAACTGGTGGAGTATAGTAAGAAACATTGATGGTATCAGTAGCAGTACATTCGTTTCCGCTAAGTACATCAACATAATAGGTTCCTGCGCCGAATACTGTGATTTTTTGGGTTGTATCGCCTGTGCTCCAGAGGTACGAAGTTTTGCCCGGACCTGCGTCTAACACAGCCGAGTCGCCCAAACACAATTCTCGGTTGATTCCCAACTCAAGATAAGAGAAGTTCGAGAAGTAACCGTAGTTGCAGCTGGCACCTTGCTGGTAAGTAAGACCCATGTGGAAGAGCTCGCCGCTGAAGTTTTGAATCAGTGAGCCCTGGCCAACTGGAACTTGAGCCGTGGTGAATGCTTTACGGCAGTAAACCCACTGTCCATTGGTTCCTGGAACCGGCAAGAAGTCGGCCGCAGTAATGTGTGTATTGCTGCCATTGAGGGTAAAACCTCCCTCAAACCCTGCCTTGATGGTAAGGTTCAGTTTAAAGTTGGCTGAGCCGGTTCGGGTAAATCCAATTTGATTCGACCCAGTACATTCCAGCGAAGGAATTACCGCACCTGCAATTTGGTCGCCTACACCCGAAAGATGCAAAACGTAAATGGGTTTGGAGCCTTCGATGAAACCGGCATTATCGGTGAACGAATAAATGTATTGTTCGCCTTCATTCAGTGTTGCAACCGGTGTAGGATTTCCATCGGCAAAGATTTCGGTGCCATCTTCGGTGGCCAATACATAAACTTTATCGCTCGGGTTGGTGAGGTCGCCTTTTACAACAATATGTTTAAACCCGCAGTTTTCAACCGAAATTAGCTGGTCGGCAGCCAGATCGGCGCCACCTTCTGTTCCGATGGGCGGAGGCAACAGGTCAAGCATGTCGTCTTTAACCGTTACGGTAATGGGCTTATCGGATTCTATTTTCGTCCCTGCTGGTTTTGAAGCCGGCAAGTAGTCGAGCGCTTCGCAGTAATAGGTTTGTCCGCGGTTAAGCTGCACCGTAAACGGAACTCCCGCGGGGTGGTTCAAAATATCAACTGCCGGAGTAATGGTAACATTGGTAGTATCGTCGGTGGCTACAATCAAAAAACCGGAGCGCGGCTGAGGAATGTAGGGGCTTCCGCCGAGTGTTCTGGCATTTTCCCAAAGGGTTTGGAAAGGCGTGTAAAACAAGGTGCCGGTTCCATTTCTGCCCTTTAATGCGATAAGGTCGCGGTTCGCCGCTGCTCCCAATTCGTAATAAGCGGTAATGGGCGCTGTTGCGCGGACCAGAATACCGGTATTCATTACCGAGTCGGGGAAACGGGTTTCAATTTGGTTTAGCCAAGGTGTGAGGTTAACGGTTTGGGTAGCACTGGCGTTAATATTCACCACGATGGGGGTAAACGACAAATTCGCCGGTTGCCAAATGGTCACCTGCGCCGGGTCGGTAAGCGTTGATAGTACAAGCTGAATCGGCCTGTCGCGAAAGGCATTTCCATTAATTTCTCCTTGAGTTCCTTGCGTCAGGTCGGGAGGAGCAAACCAAAACTCCTGATCAATCTGAGCCTGACCAATCTTTCCGAAACACAACAATGCCACAAAGGCAATTGAACCGCGGAACCACTGTGTAAGTGTTTTATTCATTGAGTTTAGCGTTAGTACTTTAATGTATTTCTCATTTTTTGAAGCAATTGGGGCCGAAGCCCTTTTTTGCCTGCTTACTTACTGAAATTAAAACGCAAAGGTTACAGAATCATCCGAAATTTAATAGGGGTTAACCACTCTTTTATCGAACAATTTAAGCTGAGTTCTTACGCCCAAGCAAACGGAAAGATTTAATAATCAATAAAAAATCGTTCATCATTCGGTAATCTTTCGCGTACAAAATATTCCTTTGTAAACCGGTTTGAGCATCATTGCGAAAATCAGGGTATAAATCGAAAGGGTTAAGTACACCATTTTTCAACTTGGGCAAGGAAGGATGAACAAACTCCGGAATGTAGCCCACCCAAGTCATCCGCCCGGCTAAACAACTCCAGGCATTTTGCAAGGCTCCTGCGGGTTGCTTACACAACAAACTTAATGGTGAAATGACCAGCAAAACCAACGATACCAACACATCCAGGGTTCGTTTTTTACGCTTGTTTTCCGGTTTATTTACAGCATTCAGGCCAATGGCATAGAGCTCTCCGGAGGTTTGAATAGAGTTGCTTCCAATGATGAACAAGCTTTCAGGAGGCGCAATTTTGTATTCAAGCTCAGGGTGATTGATCCGCATCATGTGCGTCATGATTTCTCCACTACTTAAATCCTTCCCGCAAAATATGAGTTCATTAATCCCAAAAACTTCCACCATCTCCTTCAAGCGACTGAGGTTACCGGCAAATGTAGCATCGTTTTGCTCGCCCGGGCGTGGGTCGATAAATCCTAAGTAGGCCGTCTTTACAGGACTTTGGTGTATAAGCTGCTGAACCCTAAGGCCTTCTTCCTTACTTCCAATCACCAGAATGCGCTTCTGTTCCAGATGCTCTGGATATAGCGTTCGATAAAGGCCTAAATTCACCAACGACCGTATTAATGCTGCGGCTATAACAGCCCAGCCCGAACCCACTACAGTTAAAAAGCGCGAAAACCGCAAGTGCTCAGGAAGCAAGGCATACACCGCCAGAATAATCACTGTGCCGGTAAAAACACCTCTGAATACTCTGGCCAACCGGTAAGGCCTCTCGTAAGCCCCATAAATCCACATGCAGGCTACCCAAACTGCAACATACAGGGGCACAGCAACCCATAAAAAAGTGTAAGGGTAGAAAATCCCGCTTTTGTGAGCCCAATAATCCTTCAACACCAACAGGCCTCCGAACAGCAGGGAAATATCGAGCAGCGGTAAGACCAAACTCCGCCCCAGCCTTTTGAGTACCGACAAACATGCCCGTAAATACACCGCCAACTGAATCAAAACCGAAAACAACCGCGCTCGCTCCGGCGAGAAATGCTTCCGGGCGAAAATGATCATAGCCTGATAAAAGATGAATACGTAATTCAGACTGCTTTTTTTAGTGCTTTCGCCACGGTAATGTATGGTGCGCGTACGCGGATGATAGTAGATTTTATATCCGGCTTGCGTAATCCGGTAACTGAGGTCAATATCCTCGCCATACATGAAGAAGGCCTCGTCGAGCAGCCCCGCTTTGTCTAAAGCTTCTTTTCGAATAAACATAAATGCCCCCGAAAGCACCTCGATACTATGGGTTTGCTCCGCATCGAGATACCCTAGATGGTATTTCCCAAAGCGCTTTGAACGTGGGAAGAATTTACTGAATCCGAAAATCTTATAAAATGCCACCTCCGGAGTGGGCAGCCCCCGTTTGCTTTCGGGCAGAAAGTTCCCCTTCCCGTCAATCAGCTTAACCCCGCAAGCTCCGGCGTCGCGATGGTTATCCATAAAGGCGATGCAGGTGCTAAAGGTGTCTTCCTCTACCACCGTGTCGGGGTTGAGCAACAATACATACTCTCCGCGCGAAACCCTGATCGCCTGGTTATTGGCCCTGGAAAAACCGGTATTGTCGCGGTTGGCAATCAAGTGCACTTGTGGAAATTTCTCTCTCACCATCTCCACCGAGCCATCCACCGAAAAATTATCGACCACAAACACTTCCCCCGAAATGCCTTCCATGGCCTTGAACACCGATTTTAAACACTGCTCAAGGAAATGAACCACATTGTAGTTCACAATCACCACCGACAGCTTTACGGGCTCCATCAGGGAATATGCATGTATTTATGGGTTTGCAGCGACACCCGCCATTGTGGATTACGCTTCACATACTCGATAATTTCAGGGAGCAATTGCTCACACTTACTCCACTCAGGCTGCAGAAACAAGGCACAATCAGGGCGAACGGCGCGTGCATGCTGCTCTGCCCAGTCGAAGTCATGCTTGTTGAAAACGATCACTTTCAACTCATCCGCCCGCTCAAGCATGTCGGGCCTCGGAGCTTTAAATTTCTTGGGCGACACACATACCCAATCGAAATGACCACTCATGGGGTAGGCGCCCGATGTTTCCAGGAAAATCGACACATTTTCCCGATGTAAAGTAGTGGTTAAGGGTTCGAGGTTATACATCAGCGGCTCGCCGCCGGTAATTACAATGCTCTTCGCCTCGTGCCGCATGGCCTCTGCCACCACTTCTTCAACGGGGCGCAAGGGATGACGTTCTGCGTCCCACGATTCTTTCACGTCGCACCAATGGCAGCCAACATCACAGCCTCCAAGTCGGATAAAATAAGCCGCATATCCGGTGTTTCGACCCTCACCCTGAATGGTGTAAAAGTCCTCCATCACCGGCAGCAAATGCCCCAGGTCGAGTTGTTCCTGAATTTCGGGACTTAACTTCATGCTTGCTTTAATCCTTGCCGGCGAAGGCTGGCCTCGAGGGTGTTTTGCATCAATGCGGCAATGGTCATCGCACCCACACCGCCGGGTACAGGGGTAATCCAGGAGGCCTTTTGAGCCACCTCCTCAAATGCCACATCACCCACAATTTTATAGCCTTTAGGGCTCGAGGTATCGCTTATCTTGGTGATGCCCACATCGATTACAACCGCACCCGGTTTTACCATATCGGCCTTTAAAAATTCAGGTTTACCCAATGCGGCAACAACAAGGTCGGCCTGCCTGGTGTGGGCTTCGAGATTTCTGGTTTTGCTGTGGCAAAGGCTCACCGTGCAGTTGCCGGGCTCGGTGTTACGGCTTAACAAAACACTCATCGGACTTCCAACAATGTGGCTTCGCCCGATCACCACGGCTTCCATTCCACTGGTTTTGATTCCGTAATGTTCCAGTAGCATCATGATGCCTTTGGGTGTTGCCGGCAGAAATCCGGGTAAACCAAGCATCATTCGGCCAAGGCTGCCGGGGTGGAAACCATCCACATCTTTCTCCGGATCGATAGCCAGGGTTACGGTGTGCTCGTTGATGTGAGCCGGAAGAGGCAACTGTACCAATAAGCCATCCACCTCGGCCTGCTTGTTAATCTTCTGAATAGTCTCGAGCAGTTCAGCTTCCGTTACACTTTCCGGAAAACGGATCAGCGTCGACTCGAACCCGATTTCTCCACAGGTCTTAACTTTCGAGGCAATATAAGTTTCGCTGGCCCCATTGTTACCCACTAAAATGGCCGCCAAATGAGGCTTTCGTCCGCCACGGGCTAAAATCTGCTGCACTTCGGCTGCAATATTGGCTTTGTAGGCTGCAGCGCAAGCCTTTCCGTCGAGAATTGCTGCCATTAACGCTTCATTTTAGGCATGTTGCGCATCATCGACGACATGGCTGCCGGATTGCTCATCATACGCATCACCTTACGGGTTTCTTCAAACTGCTTGAGCAGCTTATTCACATCCTGAATCGTGGTTCCGCTTCCATTGGCAATCCGCACGCGCCGGTTTCCATTGATAATGGCCGGGTCTTCACGCTCTTGTGGGGTCATCGACATGATAATGGCCTCTACACTCTTAAAGGCATCGTCGTCTATGTCCATGTCTTTCATGGCCTTTCCGGCTCCGGGAATCATTCCAATCAAATCTTTGATGTTCCCCATCTTTTTGATCTGCTGAATTTGTTCGTAGAAGTCGTTAAAGTTAAAAGTGTTTTTGGCCAGCTTCTTTTGAAGTCTGCGTGCCTGCTCCTCGTCGAAGTTCTCCTGGGCGCGCTCAACCAACGACACGATATCGCCCATCCCGAGAATTCGGTCGGCCATCCTGTTGGGGTAAAACACGTCCAGGGCCTCCATCTTCTCGCCGGTTCCCACAAACTTAATGGGCTTGTTCACCACCGAGCGAATCGTGAGGGCCGCACCACCGCGGGTATCGCCATC
>CANHCM010000115.1 GCA_947459155.1 Bacteroidota bacterium
CGTTGAATGTTAAAGGTATAACGTATTGTGTATAGCGTACGATGTATTGTAACATTAGGGTCATCGATCTCCGTGTTGACTAATTAATTCCATTTTTCCCAATTCCGCTTTTCCCTCAAACTCAACAAAACACATTTAATTCATATATACAAATACTCAACAAAGCCCGAAGGCAAACAATATTGTTGCATTATTATAAATGAAACTCTAAATTTCGTTTATCCCACCCTAACTAGCGTGTATGCGAATGATCTTTCGTATATGTGCTAGTTATAGGGCATTTTATCCGCCTCTTTAGCAATCAATTAAATCATAAAGTCAAATCAGATATAGGCAGAATTACTCATTTTGAAATAATCTTTAAAAAAACTGAAAAGATTAGAACAAAATAGGATTGGTCTTGTTTAGCTCAAAAAAGTACGTAAACAATGAAATCATTTATTTTCCTTTTGCTTGGTTTATCAATAACTAATTTGGCGACTGATAATTCGAACTTCGATTTTGGCAAAGATCAAAAGAAGATAAACAACTGGGTGCTGATATCCGATAACATAATGGGCGGTGTTTCTAAATCAAAACTTGATTACACGGAAAATACCATGGTTTTAAGTGGAAACATCTCTTTGGATAATTTCGGTGGATTTTCATCAGTAAAAACAACATTTGGGAAATATGATTTATCGCAATACAGAGGTGTTAAAATCAAATTCAAATCTAAAAATCAAAAATTCGCCTTTACACTTGAGGACCAAAAAAACTGGACTTTACCAAACTTTAAAGGGAATTTTTATTCAGATAAATACAATATTTGGGAAGAGAAGACTATTTACTTTAATGACTTTAAAGAGTATCAGGTCGGAGAACCAACAGGAAAAAAACTCAAGGATAATAGCCTCAAGAATATTGTAAGGATGGGGATAATTACGACAGAAAAAAAAGAAGGTCCATTCTCCATTGAAATTGATTACATTGAATTTATCAAGTAAATAAACAAACATCATTCCCAGTGAACAATAACAATAAATCATTCTCAGTTTCATATTTTATGGGGATTTTAAGTTTAGAAATAATTAACAGAACGAATTTCATTTTAGACTACAATGAGAAATCCCTATACTTAAAATAACGTGTGAATTTGAAATAAAGGAAACTTCAATCCTACAAGCAGCTGGATCTGTAAAATAAAACGCCCTATAACAGCGGTTTGGCTTAATTGCCGAGGCTTTTGATAATTTAAACCTTGTTGCATACCTTTGGCTTAGGTGCATGTTTCACTGGCCGGTGCACATCAGTCGGCAACTGCGCCAAGCCGCCAAACGTTAGCAGTCGGACTAAAAGTGCAACTCTGAATTCAATAATTTTATAGTGAAGACCCCCATTGTAAAAAATTTGAAAGCCATTGTTTAGCACAAAGAAAAGTAATGAAATAAAATGAAACATGGATTTTAAAATTCACACAAAAACGACTTACAACTGTACACTCGAAAGAGCATTTAAAGCACCTATTCTTTGCGATGTAACAAAAGTGCACACAGGTTTTGGACTCATGCCTGCGGTAACTAAGTCAAACAATGATGAGGATTGGGGTAGGGTCGGTTCAATAAAAAACATTTATGCAGCACGGTCGCTAACTTTTAGAGGTGGAGAAGTTTCAACAGACGAAGTAATCGAGCGAATCGAAAACAAATACTGGAAAGTAGAAGTCGGGAATTTTAAATCTTGGATGTTGAATATTTGGAAGTTCACTTTTGAATGGACAACGACAGAATTAGAACATGACAAAATACTTATCAATTATGACTACACAATACACGGAAAGGGCATTATTTTTATACCATTTCAATGGCTTTTTGCAAATGTTTTTTACACTAGATACATGAAACAAGTTCTTGAAAATGTGCGGAAAATGGCAGAAGGAGATGAACCATTTCTCTATGATTAATAAAGCCCAAATCGGCAACCGCGGTTTGGCTTAATTACCAGGCTTTTTGCTCATTTAAACCTTGTTGCATACCTTTGGCTTTAGTGCATGTTGGTTGACTAGTGCACATCAGTCGGCAACTGCACCAAGCCACCAAACGCAACAGACCATTTTAAGAAATAACACGGTCAAATGATGATTAGGCAAATCAAAAAAGAGTGGCACGAATTAAGAAATCAAAAGGAGCACATGGAGTATGTTCCCCAACATCCATTGACTTCTGCCAACTGTTTTGACGAGCTAATTAAATTAACAAGTCGAACCAATGCAAGATTTAAGGTTGAAGGAGATTATAAGTGTTTTGTTATTCGAGCTAAGGCTGACAATATTGTTATTGCATTTTCACTAATCCTTCTTTTGTTTTTCCCGACTGTTTTACTGTATCAAAATTATAAGGATCCCGTTTA
Source organism: Bacteroidota bacterium (assembly GCA_947459155.1). GTDB lineage: Bacteria > Bacteroidota > Bacteroidia > M30B66 > M30B66 > CAMCXT01. The sequence continues at coordinate 2,389 of CANHCM010000115.1, forward strand.
TTGGTTTGCAGAGCTGGGAATAATTGCTTTAATTTTAATCTATATACGGTATTCCCCAACAACAAATAACATCGAGGTAAACACTTACGACAAAACAATAAAAATTCAAAGCAACAATTTAATTGGAAAGCATATCATTCCATCTGTAAGCATCTTGTTTGACGACTTTACCAATTTTACCTTTAAAGCCAAATCAACAAAGGGAAAAGGATTGACAAATCACTTTAACAGAGTGTATATCAACCATAACAATTTAACTCGACCGCTGATTGACTTACCCAATGGCCCCTTCTATTTTGTGAATCATACCGTTTTTATGTACAGTTTGACTCAAATCATAAAAAACGGTAAATAATGCGTACAATCGCCACTTGGGCTTTATGTGAAATTTCAAGCTAACTTTCCTTTGGATAACAATTGCTGAACTGGTCAATTCGGTCAATGATGCCGTCCAGCATTTTTACGCCTACGTAACTGAAATTGTGAAGGCATAGCCCATCAAGGCTCATTCTTCATGACTATATTCTCCTGCCCCCATTTTTCCATTTCATTTAATACAGGTGAAAGGCTTTTTCCCAATCCGGTTAACTCATATTCAACGCGTGGAGGAATCTCATTGAATTGTGTTCTTGTTAGCAATCCATCTTTTTCTAACTCCTTCAATTGCTCGGTTAAAACTTTTCTTGAAATGTTAGGCACACGTGCTGCAATCTCACCAAATCGCTTTTTCCCTGATTTCAAAGAATACAAAATGATAGGTTTCCATTTCCCCCCAATTAAATACAGCATCTCCGTTACTGGACACTTTTTTTCACCTCTCTTCATGGCTATGGTTACAATTAGGTTACCAGAATCTTTAAGGTTACAATAAGGTAACATGTTACTTTATGAAACCAATGATAGTTACTTTGCGAAACAAACGTACAATTTTAAAATCAAAAACAAAAATCATGAAATCTTTTAATTCAACTGTTATCTTGTTAACAGCAATTGGAATCAAAGCATCAGATGCTCAAAGTATCCCAAGCGGGAAATTATGGACGGTGGTGCAAAACGATAAAGTTAAGGTTCACACCTACATGAGCCCTGCTGCAATGTTTGCGAATACAAGCCATATAATCGAACTTGAGAACGAGATTATCATTGTTGATGGCCAATTTTTTGCGCCTTATGCTCTTGAACTAAAGAGGGCAACAGATTCAATTGGAAAACCTATATCGAGGTTCTATATCAGCCATGACCATCCAGACCATTATATTGGTTTTGGCGATGCTTTTCCCAGTGTAAAAGTTTATGCACTGGAAGAGACCAAAGAATCTATTGAAAAAGATGGTCAAGGTGTTCTTCTTCAAAGACAAGCACAATTTGGGCCTATGATCGCTTCAAAACTGAACAAACCTTCAGTTATTCAAAATCCAGGTGAGGAAATAATTGGCAACGTTAAGTTCATTTTCGAAAAATCAACAAACCATGAATCAGCTGTTTCGCTAATAATTAAACTTCCGGAAATTGGAATTTATATTGCTCAGGATATTGTGTACAATAAGATTCACTTGTTTGTCGAAGGAAATACAAAAGGCTGGCAAGAGGCCCTGAACAAGATTGTAAAAGAGAGCGAATACAAAACAATATTATCGGGGCATGGAAAAGAAGGAGGAAAAGAACTCTTGAAAGACAATCTTGATTACTTGGATTTTGTGGAAAAAACGATAACCCAGTCAAAAAACAAGGATGAATTTAAATCAATCATTTTGAAAAAATACCCAGAATATGGAGGAGAACAATTGATCGATATCTACTTGAACTTTTATCTAAAGCCTCATCATTGGTCAAACTAAATTTCAACGAGAAAGAAGTATGGATAACGGCCATACTTCTTTTTCTATAGAAGCCAAAATAACTTATCTCGATTAGTTCAATAAATCTCAATTAAAAATATTGAACAGACCACAAATTTCCCCACTAACAACCATAAAAATCGCAAAGTGATTCGCAAATAACTTATACGAATTCAAACCACCGGTTGCCATTCGGCCTGCTACACTCAGCGCTTCAAATAGCGAATCAACATCACCACAATTGCAAAAAGAAACATGAAAATACTAATGCGATTCATTCCATTCATGAACCGCACATTCACATTTCGCTTGTAGCGGTCGTTGCGGAACAGGGTGCGCAAATCGAGGTAGTAAAGTAGCTTTTTTAAAATCATGTTTCGGGTGTTGGGTACAGCAATATAAACACAACAGTTTGCTTTTGGTTGGCAGTTTTCGAAAATGTCATCTAAGCACCCGTAAGTTTGGGCAAACGGATAAAAAATACAGTACCTTCCATGGGCTGGGTCTCGAACCAAACACGACCATCGGAGCTTTCTACAATATTCTTCACAAGCGCAAGCCCCAATCCCATACCCGCATTTTTGGTGGTGAAATTGGGGTAAAAAATCTTGTCCTTCAAGTCATCCGGAATACCACTACCATTGTCGCGCACCCCAATCACACAGTGGTCGGATTCCTGCCTGAGCTCCATATCGATGCGCCCCTGACGCCCTTCAGGAATGGCCTGCACCGCATTACGAATGAGGTTATTAAACACCCGAAGCATTTGCTCTTTGTCGGTAAGCACCTTACAAGTGCTTTGAAGGTCGCCGTGCAGGTGTATCGAAACGCCACCTTCGCCCTGGTGAAAATCGCGGGCGCTTTCCAGCATCTCCACCATGTTTACCGGCTCTTTGACCATGCGCGGCATCTTGGCAAAGTTTCCGAACTCGGTGGCAATATGACTTAAGGTATCAATTTGCTCGATCAGATTTCGGGTGAAGCGTTCAAGCCTCTCCTCAAATCCCGGCGCTTTATCATCCCAAGCCCTGCGCAGCATTTGCGTACTGAGCTTCATGGGTGTAAGCGGGTTTTTGATCTCATGCGCCACCTGTTTGGCCATTTCTCGCCATGCCGTTTCACGTTCCGATCGGGCAAGCTTCTCGGCGCTTTCGGCCAGGGCATTCACCATGCGGTTGTATTCGGCAATGAGGGCTCCAATTTCATCGTTGCCCTTCCAGGCGATGGCTTCATTCTCACGCCCTAAACGCAGCTTACCCAAACGCTCCTGAATAATCCTCAAGGGCTCGGTAATGGTGTTCGACAGGAAAATGGCCGCAATGAGCACCAGCACAATCAGCAGCACATAAATATTCACAATGGCTACCACGAAATTGGCAATTTCCCGCCGAAGCTCACTCTGCCTTGCAAAATAAGGCAGGTTCAGGTAGCCGATGACCTTGTTGTCGGTGTTGCGCAAAGGCACGTATGCCGAGAGATACTCGAGCCTCCCGATTTGCTCCTTGTGCACATACTCAGTGCTCCTTTCGGTTAGCAAGTGGTGGAAAGCTTCGGCATTCATCTTTCTGCTCACCAGGCCTTCGTCGAACACTTTAGGCCGCGACGACGCGAAAAGCAATCCCGAAGGGGTAAACACATTGATGTCGGCGAAAAACACGTTCGCCTGGCGGGTTAGCGCATAGGCCAAATCTTCGCTTTTCGCCGGATCTAAAAAGGCATCCTTCCCGATGATGTACTCCGTTTCAATCAACACCGAGTGAATCTTCTCACTTAAATTGGTGTAGTTCTTCTCGTTATTGTTGGTGATGATGTAAAAAATGGTTCCTCCACCAATGAGCAAAAGGGCCAGGAAAAGGATGAGTACAATCGAGAGCTGAATGCGCCTCTTGAATGAAAACACGCCTCCCGACCAGTCGCGGCGAAACAGCCTCAGCCCGAATGGAAGCAACACCAAGAGTCCGAAAAACAACATCAGGTAAGAAAAGGGCGTAAGCACCCTCAGCAATCCCGGATTGGGCAAACTCAACACCACCAAAGCATCCGATTGTGGCCTGTGAATTAAATGGTGATAGCCTCCGGTGCTAATCATGCTAAACTGCTCGTTTCCGGGCAATCGGAAGTCATCGTCGTGCAAACTGTAGGCAAAGGCTCCAAAGTGAGAGATTAGCGCACCCTTGGCATAACGGGCGTAAGAGTAGCGACTCATGTCGGTGTTGCTGCTCACCATCTTGTCGAGCAGTAATTCCGGATAGCCAATTTCCTCGGGCGTGTAACGGGAGTTGAACTCGATGTACAAGGTTCCGAGCAGCTCGGTATCGCGCGGAGCTTCGTCGTAAACCGGCAAGCGGGCAATGTAGCTGATGCGCCCTGAGTTGTTGTCGAGAAAGAAAAAATGCTCACTCAGGGTCATGATTCCAATCGAGTCGATCAGGCGGTCGTACACCAGCGGGTCTTTCACAGTGCTGGCATAGAGCGCAGTCATCAGACACTCGTCGGCCCCGAAAACGTGCACATTAATCTTATACTTTTCCCAATAACCGTTGAAGAAAAGCTGCCCTAAGTCGCGCACCGGACCGTTGCTTTGCGTTTCCGGACGCAGGTAACTCTTCAAGAGGGTATCGCGCAGAATCCGTTTTTCCACCTCAGGAAAGATGCTTTCGGCAATGGGGTCCTGTTCGGCCGAAATCTTTACCGCCAGCAGCTTTCGCTTTTCCAGCTCACGCTCGGCCGTGTAGCGTTGAAGAAAAACAGTACCCACCAAAGAAAACAAAGCCAGCAAGCCTATGATGGCGCCGTAGCGGTAAGGACTTTTTCCCGAAGCACTGAGGTACACACCCACTGGCAGCACAAGGCTAAACAACACAATGAGCCATTCGGCATCGGCCAACAGAAAATGTTGGATAGCCATCCACACAAAGGCAACAGATACTTGGGCCAACAGTAGTTTAAGAGGCGAAAACTCGGGGCGATTGATTTGCCGAACCACCACCGAAATCCAGATGAAATAAGTAGAAAACAGCAGTCCGATGACCAAAAACGCTGCATACGAGCTGGTACTAAGGCTGAGGAAATCGTTAATGTCGAGCGGAATGCTCGAATTCAGGATGAGCCCGCGGAGTAAATCGATGGTAAACCAACCGTACCCAAACAGGAAAAGCAACATGGGTAAGGTGGCGATGGCCGCAAAGCGGATGCGCAAACGAGGCAACTTTTGGTGCACCAATACTGCGCTGTAAAAGAGGAAGCACACATTGAGCAGAAGATCACCCAGCGAGGGCAACCAGTTGGAAGCTCCATACTCGCTGGGGCTGAACAAGGCCGTTGCATAAAGCAATTCGGGTAAGTTATACCGAAAAGAAACCCAGCGTAAGGCCAGCAAAAACAACCACCACAGCGCTGAAAACCACACCGGCAGCTTAGTGCTCAGGAAATGACCGCCCAGAACCACAAGGGCAAGGCCAAGTAAACCCCATAGCAGCAGTAAATTGTGCTTGGTACTGCCGGCTTCGGCATCGGGAAGGAACCAGACAGGCACTTTACCTTCGCCCGATTGCAGTTGGATAGCGCCTTCCTCTCCATCGACACTTAACCGTGCGCCTGCTGGCAAAGCCGAGCCAGGAAAAAAGCGATCCTGAAGGTAGTCGTTTTGATAGGAATACTCCTGCCGAACCTGAGCAAGGGCTACCAGAACGCAGTTCTTCACCGACATTTTTCGGGCTAAGTACCAGCCATTTTTGAGCTTCCAAAGGGCACCATGTGAACCTTCACGAAGGGTGGTGAGTCCAACCGGAATGGTATTGTCGCTCCAAAACAGAAGGTTTTCGGAATCGTAGCGAAAAACGCCTATTCCGGCATTGGTAGCGGCCTGGTTCAAATCCGCCGGATAAGCCTTCAAATCGGAAAAGGAGGCGCAAGGCTGTTCGGCAAAAATGCGGAGAAAGGAATCGGCCGTGGCTTCGCGCTGGCGGAGAAATTCCTCCAGGGTTTTGAGCTGAGTGTCGGGTTCTTGCAAGCCAGAGCTCGCCCGATACTGCCATGAGGCCCAACCCGAAAGAAGAACTCCGAGAGCCAGCAATAGCCATCCCCAAACAATTGATTTTTTCAGCACAAGCACAAATGTAGTGAAGCCAAGCACTTCGCCAAGGGCAGACGCTGTAAGGAAAAAAGCCCAA
>CANHCM010000116.1 GCA_947459155.1 Bacteroidota bacterium
AGAATACATGCGCACTCCCGACTTAAGCATCGCGTTGATGAGTGAGTGGGAAAGCAAACTGGAGCGCATCGCGCATCACACCATTGAGGAAGATGTAACCAACCTGGCCGGCGTGCCAAGCTGGATGCTGATTTATTGCAACGCATCCTTGAAATTCGGGGCACCGACAACGTACTTGATATTTGGCCAAACCTCGAACTGTTCATGCACGGAGGTGTGAGTTTCACGCCCTACCGCGAACAGTACCGGAAAATAATCCCCTCCGACAAGATGCATTACTTGGAAACTTACAATGCTTCTGAGGGCTTCTTCGGCATTCAGGACCAGAGTCATTCGAACGAAATGCTTCTGATGCTCGACTATGGCATCTTTTACGAGTTTATCCCAGCCGAATTGGCTCACCTGGAAAACCCACCGGTAGTTTGGCTCGATGGTGTTAAGCCTGATGTGAATTACGTGATGCTCATTACGACCAACGGCGGGCTCTGGCGCTACCAAATTGGCGATGTGATTCACTTTACATCCGTTAGCCCATACAGAATCAGAATTTCGGGACGTACCAAACACTATATCAATACATTCGGAGAGGAACTCATTGTAGATAATGCCGAGAAAGCCCTGGCCATAGCCTGCGAAAAAACAGCGGCAGTCATCCGCGAATATACCGCCGGCCCCATTTTTATGGATGTGGATAGCAATGGCGCCCACGAATGGCTCATTGAGTTTGACCAATGTCCCGATAACCTTGAATACTTTGGCGAAATTCTCGACAACGCTTTAAAGACACTCAATTCTGACTACGAAGCCAAGCGCTACAAAAACATCACCCTCAGAAAGCCGGTGATACATTCTGTAGAGTCGGGAACGTTCTACAATTGGATGAAACAACGCGGAAAGCTGGGCGGGCAGAATAAAGTGCCTCGCTTAGCCAACGACCGAAAATACCTCGATGAGATTCTGGAACTCTGCGCAAACAAAGTGTAAAGGGCTCAAGGGCCTGGCGCTGCTGTTGTGGCTGCAATGCGGCTTGCTGGATGCCCAGGACGCTCAGCCCTGGAAATTACTTTGGACCAAGGCCGAAAAGGCCGAAATGATTTTTACCGACCGCCTTGGAGATGTTTACACTGTGCAGGGCGATGCGCTAACCAAGTACAAATCGAACGGCAGTCTGTTTCGAATTTACAGCAACAAATCTCTCGGGCAAATTACCCGAGTTGATGCCACCAATCCACTCAAGGTGATTGTGTTTTATCAGGATTTGTCGCGGGTTGTATTTGTAGATAACACCCTGAGCGAAAGCGGAGAACCGCTTCGACTCGAAACCCTCGATAAAGAGCAGGTTAGTCAGGTTTGTTGGTCGTACGACAATGGAATCTGGCTTTACGATCCGGTTAACTTTTACCTCACAAGGCTTGATCAACGGTTGAATATCAACGTAGACATTCGAAATTTAAATCAGATTTTAGGGTTTGCGCCCATTCCTAATTGGATGGAGGAATACGGCAATCATTTATACATGAGCATACCCGGAAGAGGGATTCTTCAGTTCGACATTTTCGGCACGTATCTGCGCACCTTACCGATACGTGATGCCGAGCAGTTTCATGTTGCCGGCTATTTTGTGCTCTATCGAAACAAAAATCAGGAGCTGAATGTCTACGATATGAAAGCGCTGCAAAACTCGGCCTGGCAAATTCCCGGCGGAGATTTTCTCGATTTCAGTTTTGTGCAAAACAAGCTGTATGTTTTGCAGCGCGACAGTCTTAAAGCCTACCAATGGATTTTACCCGAATAGCCTACGGCAGTTGGGACGCACGAAAGCGGGAAGCTCAGTTGCAAGAAGCCTCCAAAGCCCTCTTCGACGTTATCGTAATTGGAGGGGGAATTACCGGAGCCGGTATCGCCTTAGATGCAGCCAGCAGAGGGCTAAAAGTGCTACTCCTTGAAAAATCAGATTTTGCTTCTGGTACATCCGGAAAATCGACCAAACTCATTCATGGAGGACTCCGTTACCTCAAGCAGCTTGATTTTGCCCTGGTGCGCGAGGTCGGGCGCGAGCGTAGCATTTTGAAGCGAAACGCGCCACATTTGGTATACCCCGAAGACATGCTCCTTCCGGTGTATACCCATGGAAGTTTGGGAAGATGGAGCCTCAGAGCGGCCCTGAGCCTGTATGAAGCCCTGGCGGGTGTTGAAAAAGGTGAGCGCTTCAGGATGTTATCGGCAGCAGAGGTTGTCAAGCACGAACCGCTCATTCATACCGATGGTTTATTGGGCGGTGCGTTGTACAAAGAATACCGCAGCGATGATGCCCGGCTTTGCATTTCGGTATTAAAAACCGCGACAGAACACGGAGCAATGGTCCTGAATTACGCGAGGGTGGAGGATTTCCTACAGGAGTCGGGTACCATAAGTGGGGTGAAGGCCGTAGATGAGGTTTCGGGGACTAATTACACCTTTCGGGCAAAAGTTGTCGTAAACGCTGCGGGACCCTGGGTAGATGAACTGAGAGAAAAGGCCTGGGCGCAATCGAATAAGCACTTAATGCTCACTAGAGGGATTCATTTGGTGGTGGATGGCAGCCGTTTTCCGCTACACAGCTCGGTGTATTTCGACGTGGGCGATGGGCGGATGATTTTTGTCATCCCCCGTGAGGGAAAAGTTTACATAGGCACCACCGACGAAGTACACAAAGGCTCGACCGACGAACCCGGATACACGCTTAATGAGCGCGATTACTTGTTAGCCGCGGTAAACCGGTGCTTCCCTGAAGTTAAGTTGAGTGGTGCCGACATAGAATCGGCCTGGAGCGGCTTACGTCCACTGATCGCAGAGCAGAACAAAAAGCCGTCGGAGGTATCGAGAAAGGATGAGATTTTCGAGCATTCAAACGGACTGCTTTCAATCGCTGGTGGCAAGCTTACGGGCTATCGCCGGATGGCAGAAAAAATCATGAAGAGGGTTGTTGCGAAGTTGAAAGCCAATGGATTAACCAATGTGCCTGACTGCAAAACCGCTATGATTACCCTCAGTGGTGGTGGGTTTAGCCATAGTGCAGCAGTAGAAGAGTTTGCGGGAATCCAGCTTGGGGAGGCCAAACAAATCGGGGCTGATGCCCAAACCATTCACCGCTGGGTTCTTCGCTACGGTAGAAACACTGAGAAGATTGTGGAGCTGGCTTATAGTATTTGGCCGATGGTTGAGGAAAAACACCTTGTAACTCAAATGGCTGAAATGGCTTACTGTATTTCGGAAGAGTCGGTGGTTTTTGCCGGCGATTTTTGGATACGCCGTAGTGGAGCCATTTATTTTGGATGGCCGTCCTTTCTAGAAAATGTATCACGCTTTGAAGGCTTGTTTGCCCAAACAGGCAGCGCCCCTGAGGTTGCGATCAGGGAACAGGGCTATGCGCTTTACCGGGAGATAGATCAGATCGTTGCCTTGCGCAAGCTCGAAGAATAAATAGATTCGATTAGTTTTGCGGCCGTGGAAGCATTTTTACTCCTGATTTCGACCCCACTAATGGCTGTTTTGATCGCAGCAGAGATGTTGTACAGCCATTTTCACCAAAAAGCGCTTTACAACGGGAAAGATACGGTCATCAACCTCTTGTGCAGCAGTTTAAACTTTCTGAACGACGTAGTTTTCAGAGGTATCACACTCACCCTGCTCACTTGGGCCTACTCATACCGACTGTTTAGCTTTGAAGATAAAGGCTTGATTTATTGGGGTTTGCTGTTTTTCGCCCAGGACTTTGCGTATTATGCATTGCATTACGTAGATCACTATTGCCGTTTTTTTTGGGCCACGCACGTGACGCATCATTCAAGCGAGAAATTCAACTTCACGGTTGCAATTCGCAGTTCGGTATTCCAGCCATATTACCGATGGCTGTACTTTGTTCCCATTGCGCTGCTCGGGTTTGAAGCGCTGGACGTTGTGTTTATGTATGCGGCCTGTCAGGTGTATGGTTTTTGGGTGCATACCGAGACGGTGAAAAAGCTTCCGGCCTGGTTTGAGTTTATTTTCGTAACACCCTCGCACCACCGCGTGCATCATGCTTCGAACGTGGAGTATTTAGACTCCAACATGGGAATGGTATTGATCATTTGGGATCGACTGTTTGGCACCTTTCGCCCTGAACAGGAAACCGTTAAACCCGTTTACGGACTTACGAAAAACATCGATAGCTTTCATCCAGTTGATGTGGTTTTTCATGAATGGAAAGCCATTCGTGAGGACTGGAAGACGGCTCCTGACTGGAAAAGCAAAGTGAGTTATGTATTTGGTCCTCCGGGCTGGAGCCACGATGGAAGTCGTTTAACCTCAAAACAGCTCAGAGAAAAAAATCTGGGCCAAAAGACTTAGCTTCTAAACCCAGTTATGAACAAACGGTGGTAAATAAAGTAAAAACATCCGTTATCTTATAACACTGATTTTCAAACACATAAATCACATTTAGGATCTACGCCCTATTTTTTTTTCTGACACTTGTTTCATTTTATAAAGTAATGCTTACATTTGCTCAAGAGAATTGAACACCACCAAACTAATAAACTGATCATGGCGAAGAATCTTTTTTTAACAGCTGGCCTCTTCTTTTTTGCTGGAGTTACCAGCGTAATTTTAGCCACACCAGTTCCTCCAGGTCCATCCGTAATTCCGGTTGATGGTGGAGTATCATTATTGGTAGCTGCTTGCGCGGGTTACGGAGTAAAGAAAATTTACGACGCACGTAAAGGGAAAAGCGCGACGAAATAATTGAGTCCCTGAATTCAGTATTCAGTGGAAACTAGTTCTAAAGCCATAAATCTTTTTTTAATAAAGATTTTTGGCTTTTATCTTTTTTGGTTAGTCTCAGATAATTTTCTGATTTATCACATTGATATCTACAAGGATATTTGGGCTTTTAACTATCACATTTTTCTCAAAGCATTGCAATGGTCGAGTATTGCAGTACTCGAAGCGATGGGTTATGAGCTTGTTCATGGTTACAACAGCTTAGCTATTTTAGGTTCTTACGGAGTTATCATAGGCAATCCTTGTGTGGGGTTTGGACTCACCTATGGCTTTGCGAGCCTCATCATTTCTTATCCCGGACCGCTTAAATCCAAGCTTTGGTTTATTCCACTTGGGGCTTTGCTCATTTTGGCCATCAATACTACCCGAGTGGTTTTTCTGGCCAAACAAACTTTTGCCTCGGGTACTTTTGTACAGATGGAGGCACACGACCTATTCAACAACCTGATTTACATAGTAATCTTCATACTCTGGGTTGTGTGGGTACAGTTTATTCTCAAGAAAAAACCAGCAACAGCTGCTTAGCCCTGAATTCGGTGGGTAGCATAGGTTTGCCATTTCTCAATGGCTGCCTGCATATCGGCAGGTAATTCCGACTCGAAAAACAACCGCTTACCACTTACCGGGTGCGTAAAACCCAGCGATTTGGCATGGAGTGCATGCCTTGGCAACACCGTAAAACAGTTCTGAATAAATGCCCTATACGAGGCTGATGTGGTGCCTTTCAGAATTTGGTCGCCTCCGTAGGTGTCATCATTAAACAACGGATGTCCCGTGTATTTCAAATGCACCCTGATTTGATGCGTTCGACCCGTTTCAAGCTTACATTCGACCAGGGTTACATAGGTAAACCGCCGCAAAACTGTATAGTGGGTAATGGCGTGTTTTCCCTGAGAACCATCCGGAAAGACGGCAAACAACTTCCTGTCGCGGATGTCACGTCCAATATGTCCGGTAATAGTGCCGGCATCGTCCTGAAAATCGCCCCAAACCAAGGCCACATACTTCCGATCGGTGGTTCGCTCAAAAAACTGGCGGGCCAAATGCGCGTGGGCAAATTCATTCTTGGCCATCACCATAATGCCTGAGGTGTTCTTATCGAGTCGGTGTACCAGTCCGGGACGAGGCTGCTTATCCTGAAACAGGGGCAAATGCTGAAAATGGTACAGTAGCGCGTTCACTAAAGTTCCGGTGTAATTCCCGTAACCGGGATGCACAACCATTCCAGCCGCTTTGTTAATCACGACCACATCATCGTCTTCATACACGATGTTGAGCGGTATATTTTCGGGCAGAACTTCGAGCACCCTTGGCGGATGGGCAAAGACAACCGCCACAACATCGCCCGGTTTAACGCGGTAATTCGATTTAACCGGCTTCCCGTTTACGTGAATATTCCCGGCATCGGCCGTATTCTGAATGCGGCTTCGGGAAGTCTTCTCCAGGCGATTCTGCAAAAACTTGTCGACCCGGAGCAACTCCTGGCCTTTGTCGGCGACAATACGGTGATGCTCAAAAAGTTCTTCCTGTTCTCCGTCATCGCCTTCTGGCAACCCTTCCGGTAACTCGTCCTCGTCCCAATGACTCATTGTGCAGAACGAATAAACTTCTTCCAGGTAAATCGCCCTGAGCCTTTACTGCTCTCCAAGCCTAAAAAGTACATTCCGACAGGTAGCGTAGAGACATCCAACTTGGTTTGTGATTCATACTCGCCATTGAGCAACACTCTTCCTTGTAAATCACTAATCATCCATCGCGTTCCATCAGCATGATCGCCGGAAATCTGTATAAAATCTCCACTTGGATTCGGAAAGAGTTGCCACTCCTGTGGTTTTTGCACCGTTGCGGGAGTGCTCACGTAAATGTCGAATGGATAACGGAAAATCGGGCGAAGCATAAGCGTTCCTTCGGCGGCGGCATAATTATACCAGTTGCCATCGAGGTTATAGTAGATGCGGTCGTTGCTGTTGATGTTCCGATCGAAGCCGACGTTTAGCTCAAAATTGGAGGTCTGGGCCCAGCCCACATAATACGAACCGGAAGGAAGGAACAGCGGCGTTGAAAGCGCAATGGTAGAAAACTGGTTTAAACCCGGAGAATCGGGATAGGTAAGGGCCTGCTGATGTAAAAGTTGCCCGGGTTGATTGTTTCCGGCAGCCCAAATCATTAAAAACCACTCCTGCCCTGCTCCATTCATTACTGTTCGGTTGAAATAAAACTGAACCGCCTTGAGTGTATCGGAAATGTAGTTCTCGAACCTTTGGGCCACGAAGCCTCCACCATTGTTGTTTAAGCTAACGCGGGCTTCGGCTGAGCCATCATCGAGGGCATAGTAATTCGACAAAACCTGAATGTACGTGGCGGTATCGTTGCGGGCCAAACTATCGGTGTTGTCGCTGAGAAAATGCTTTAGATAGTAGACCGTCCATTCTGTTCCCGGATCTTCATACGTGTATTTCACCGGTTCCTCCAAAATGTACTCCTGCCGGGGAATGATCGGGCCTTGATTTTCGAATTGGAGAAAATCGACCAAATCGCCGTTGGCATTGAAAAAATCATATCCATAAAAACGATTGGCCGGAAATGCATTCAAAGTGGTGAGCGATAAAGTGTATAGCTCATCCATATTTTCGTTGGCTTGCGGTAGGAAATGCCAAAGAGGCAAAGCCTGATAGGTGTGCAGCAAACTTTTGGGCGGGTACATGAAGGCAAAGTCGGTGTGCAGAGTGTCGAAGCGGTTGCGAAACCGGTCGATCTCGATGTAATCGATATTCCAATGGTCCCAGCTTCCATTCAACTGAGCATGATTCCGGAAGCGAAATTGAAACCCGTTTTTCAGGAAAAGGGTATCGCGGATAGGAAGCATCACCTTGCGAAAAGGCCGCATGGTTTGCGGATAATCTTCACCTTTGGAACCCCAAACCCAGCGCCACAGGCTATCGACCGGACTGTAGAACTCCAGCATGAGCGAATCGACGAATTCCGGGAAATTCCCTATTCCCCCGGGCTGCACAAAAAAGCTCATGTACAGTGAATCGGAAGGCGGAAAATTGAGGCGGAATGGTCGAGATAGTAAGGTATCGGCTCCGCCATTCTGGATAATGGATGCGTAGGGTTGGCCATCCCAGCGTAAACCGTCGAGCGTAGCCACACCAATCGTTGGTGGAAGATATGGAAGCGTGCTACTGATAAAGGCGCTTGGACTGAGCCACAAACGCCCGTCAGGGTAAGGCCCCGGGTAGGAAAAATCCTCCACAAACGGGAGCTGGAGTGTATCGGGAAAATCGCGGGTTGACTTGGTTCCATAGCTCTTCTGATCGAGCGGCATCGAACCCAATGGCTCTACTTTGAGGCCTTGTGCCATCCCCATACAGGCCCACAAAAGGGGCATACAAATCAGGAGCTTATTCATTATCCAAAGACTGATTTTTTTCGTTTTCAAGAACCTCGGGGCTGCCGGTTAGCCAAAGGTTGACAGGGGCGCCATCATACAAACCTTCGCCACCGGGCATAGGATCTTGACGATAAATTTGGGCACTGAGCGTATCTCTTCCGGTGGCATCCTG
>CANHCM010000117.1 GCA_947459155.1 Bacteroidota bacterium
CTAATCAGCGACTTCAGGATTGGCGGACCAAGCACCTCCATTCCAAGCCACAGCACAAAGGAGGTAAGCAGCAGAAACAAGAGGCTGTTGTCGAATAAGTTTCCGATGGCCTTGTGCTGCTTTTCACCATGCCGACGGGCAATGATGATTTGAACGCCGGTCGAAAAGCCCAGCCCGATGATATACACCGTGCTGAAAAACAAACCGGCAATACCCACGGCATCGAGCGAAACCTCATCCACGCGCGACATGAAAATCACGTCGGTAGCCAGAATCACATTCTGCGCAATTCCACCCAGAATGATGGGCAAGGCAAGCTGAAGGATGCGCCGGCTACTAACCGTGCTTTGAAGTGCGTTCGACATTGTTGAATCGATTAATCGACCTGTAAAACCAGGCCTTTCAGGTATTCCCCTTCGGGATGGTAAATGCTAACCGGGTGGTCGGCAGGCTGGGTGAGCTGATGCAGAATGGAAGTTTTTCGCCCCGATTCAATGGCCGCTGCCGTAAGGGTATGTCTGAACAATTCCCGGTCAACCACCTGACTGCACGAAAAGGTGAACAGCAAGCCTCCCGGACGAATCTGCTCCAGGGCCAAAAGATTCAGCCGCTTGTAAGCCTGCACGGCTTTGTGGCGGGCATCAAGGTGCTTGGCAAAGGCCGGCGGATCGAGAATGATAATATCGTATGCCTCTCGATGCGTCTTCAGCCACTCCGGCACATCGGCCACCAACGCCGCATGCCGGCTATCGTCGAAGCCATTTAACTCCACATTTTCACGGGTGAGGGCTATGGCTTTCTTTGAACTGTCGACCGAATCAACAAACGAAGCTCCTCCCGCCAGGGCATACACCGAAAAGCCTCCGGTATAACAAAAGGTGTTCAGCACCTTTTTTCCCTCTGAATACTGATGCAAAAGCTGTCGGTTCTCCCGTTGGTCGATAAAAAAGCCGGTTTTCTGTCCGCTCACAAAATCCACCTGAAACAGATGTCCATGTTCGTTGTAAACCGTCTCTGTAGGCATTTCGCCGTACAACAATCCGTTGCCTTCCCGTTTTCCGAGAGCCTCGGCCGACTTGTCGTACACTACCGAAATAAGTCCGTTCGAAGCTTCTACAATTCCACGGGCGATGGCCTCCCTTTCGGTCAGCATGCCCAGCGAGTGGCATTGTACTACAGCAACTTCGCCGTACACATCAACCACCAATCCGGGAAGCTGGTCGCCTTCGCCATGCACCAAACGGAAGATTCGGGTGTTTTTGTTGGGTAAACCTACGCGACGGCGGTGCTCAAAGCAACGTTGCATCGCGTGGTTCCAATATTGCCCCTCGGGCAGATGTTCGCCAAAGCCGAGCATTCTCACGGTAATTGAACCGCGCTGAAAATGTCCCCAGCCTAACATGGCGCCTTTGCCATCGAAAACACTAACCCGTGCTCCATCGGCAGGGTCGCCGTCGATGCGGTGTATGGCTCCCGAGAAAACCCAGGGGTGAAAACGTTGTAATGACCGCTCCTTGCCAAATTTAAGATGTACGGCTCCGGCTGTTTGCATGGCGCAAAGATAGGGTTTCGGAGTCGCCTTAAACTTCAGTTTTCTTCAAAGGCGCTAAGCTTTTCGAGCCGACCCTTTCGTTTTACGAGGTTTTTGTAGTCCCATTGTATTTCGCGGGCCTTGTTTAACCAGCGGTTCAGATCATCTTCATGGGGTAAAACAGGAGGCGTTCCCAGCCTGAATTCGGCAGCCTTAAACCGACCTTCGTCGCGCAGCAATGGCTCCCGAAACGATTGTCCACTCCAGAAAAGCAGGCGAAGGCCATCTTTCAAGCGGCTAAATCCAACAATCGGATTGCCCTCCAGAAACCACACCGGATGCCCGTGCCAAATTTTCGCTTCCGCTTCCTGCAAAACACAGTTGATGGTATCGTGCAGCCATGTTCCGGCCGCTTTGTCATCCGCCGACAGGCTCAAAAGATAATCTTCTATGGGTGTGCTCATCGTTTAAGCCTTCAGGAATCGCTCGTGCATGGCCTTTTCGAGGTGCTCGCGGTGCTCAGGGTGAGCCAGTTCAATGAGCGCTTTGGCCCTCTGTTCGAGGTTCATTCCGAATAAATCAACCGCGCCGAATTCGGTAACAACCCAGTGAATATGTCCGCGGGTGGTGACTACTCCGGCGCCCGATTTTAGCTCGGGAACGATGCGCGAAATGCCTTTTGCGGTGGTAGATGGAAGTGCGATGATTGGTTTTCCGCCTTCTGAAAGGGCCGCTCCGCGGATGAAGTCCATCTGCCCGCCAATGCCCGAGTATTGATAGGTGCCGATCGAGTCGGAGCAAACCTGACCGGTAAGATCGATTTCGATGGCCGAATTGATGGCCGTAACCTTTGGATTTTGGCTAATCACCCGGGGGTCGTTCACATAGGCAATATCCATGGCTTTCACGATCGGATTGTCGTTCACAAAGTCGTAAAGTCGACGGCTTCCCAGCATAAATCCGGTTACGCAGTATCCGTTTACAATTTTTTTCTGGCTGTTGTTGATGACACCCCGTTCGATGAGGTCTATTACGCCATCGGAGAACATTTCGGTATGCAAGCCCAGGTTTCGGTGGTGCGTCAGTTCCTTCAGCACGCCGTCAGGAATAGCGCCAATGCCCATTTGCAAGGTTGCTCCGTCATCTACAAGTGCGGCCACGCGTTTACCGATGGCAACCGTGCAGCTGTTCGATTTGGATGCATAGTTCACCTCCGGCAAGGGTTCATCTATCCACACCGCGCAATCGAAACGGGCAAAAGGCACAAAGGCATCGCCGTGCACGCGGGGCATGTTGGGGTTTACCTGCGCAATCACCACGCGTGCGCACTCAAGGGCCGAACGAGCCACATCAACCGAGGTGCCCAGAGAGCAGTACCCGTGCGCATCGGGCGGCGACACTTGCACAATGGCCACATCGATGGGTAAGATGCCCCGTTTAAAGAGCAGCGGTATTTCGCTGAGGAACACCGGTACATAATCGCCACGGCTGCTGTTTACCGCGCCCCGGGTGCTTTCCGAAACAAATAAGGAATTGATGTAAAAGTGGCCTTCGAGCGAAGGGTCGTTGAGGTTGATGCCCTGCAAAGTGATGCTCACCAATTCAACCTGATTGAGTCGGTCTTTCTGCCGAATCAACTCACGGAGCAAGTGAATGGGTGTGGCTGCACTGCCATGCACAAATACCCGAAAGCCCGACTGGATTTTCGAAATGGCCTCTTCGGCACTCGCATACAATTCAGGTGTAAACGCCATGCGACTGCCTTATTTCCGAAGCCCGATTACATAGTCGGCCAGCGCCGAAATTTCTTCGGGGCTCAGCTGATTTTCAAAGGCGGGCATTGCGCCTTTCCCTTTGGCAATTTGAAGCTGCACCGCGGCCTTGTCGAGGGTCGACTCACTCAGCTTTCGGGCACCACCGGCACCCATGTTCCCATCCTTTCCGTGACAAATTCCACACTTTGTTTCGTACAACAACGCAATGGTGTTTTCGGGTTTCTGAGTATTGTTTTCAGGCTGTTTCGCTGGATCTCCTCCGCAGGCGGCAAGCACCGGGAGTAAAATTCCGCACATCCATTTTCGCATAGCTTTTCGTGCTTTGATTCCGGCCCGAAAGGTAAGGAATTGTTGAGGGAAGGGCTTGTGAAATGAGCGCCTTCAGCACGTTTTTTTCAATGAAGTTGGCAATACCACCGCGTGACTTTTGTCATAGTTTACCCACCTTACCTTGTATTTCTTTGCTGAATGATTCGGCATACGGGTATTTTAATTTTCTTTTTAGGTGTTTGGGGATGGCTTCAGGCACAAACCCTTAACATTCAGCTCAAGCCCAGGGCTTCGTTTGGGCAGCCGGCACTCCAGAGTTTTGCCTGGGCAAAGTCGGGAAACGCCATTTTGTTGCTGGGTGGTCGGGTAGATGGATTGCACCGTCGACAGCCTTTTGCTTCATTTGATGCTGCGGGCCGCCCTGCATCCATTTGGGTGATTGACCCGGTAGCCGGACAAAGTTGGTCGTCGCCATTGAGTGCACTGCCGGCAGCGTTGCGCGAACAGCTGCAATCAACCAATATGCAGTTTATTCAACGAAACAACACACTCTGGCTGATGGGCGGCTACGGCTTCAGCGAATCGGCTCAAGATCACATCACTTTCCCCTTACTCACAGAAATTAACGATGTAGCAGGTTTAATTGCCGCGGTTCAACAAGGTGGAAATATTTCGGCTTTCTTCCGGTACAGCGAAGATGAACGGATGGCAGTTACCGGAGGCCACGCGGCTTACTTGGCAAATCAATTTATGATTGTTGGAGGTCATCGGTTCGAAGGGCGTTACAATCCGATGAACGGGCCGAGTTTTGTGCAAACTTATACCAATGCCCTCCGACAGTTTTCGATTGAATACTCCGCGGAGTTGCCCATTGTTTCGAATTATTCTGAATGGGTAGATACGGCAAAATTTCACCGGCGAGATTATAATTTAGTAGGGCAAATTCTGCCAGGCGGCGCTCCGGCATACACTATTTATTCGGGAGTATTTCGTACCGATTTAGATTTGCCTTATTTAAACGCCATTACGATTACAGAGGAGGAGGTTTATGAAGAGCCCGAATTTCTTCAGTATTTAAATCATTATCATTGCGCAGTAATGCCAATTTATAACCAGGCTGAAATGCGGATGCACAGCGTTTTTTTTGGTGGAATGGCGCAATACACCCGCGACGCTAATGGACTGCTGGTACAAGACAATAACGTCCCTTTTGTGAATGCCATTACAGATGTACAACGCGGCAACGACGGTCAATTGACTGAGGTTCCACTTCCAATAAATTTATCGGGACTCAAAGGTGCCGGAGCCGAGTTCATTCCGGCTTCCGGAATTACAATTCAGCACGATGAAGTCATTGTTTTGAGTGGTAATGAAGCAGATTCCATGCTGTTGGGTTACCTAGTAGGCGGCATTGAATCTGATGCACCCAATGTATTTTGGGTAAACGATGGCAGCCAAAGTCGCGCTGATGACGGAATTATAGAAGTATGGTATTACCCCGAAAGTCCACTCAGTGAAGCGCCTTTCTCACAGGAGTTTCAATTGCGCGCTTATCCGTGTCCGGTTAATGACCATGTTTTTGTCGAGTTTAATCTCGAAAAAGCCGGTGACGTAGATCTTTTTCTGTATTCATCGTCTGGCAAAGAAGTCGGCAAAAAGAAACTGCGTAATCAACTTCCAGGGCCCTTAAAAGCCCAGTTTGAATTTCGCAAAGGCTTAAATCCGGGACTTTATTTACTTAAGATTGAAAGTGCCGGAACAATAGGAACAATGCGCATTTTAGTTTCAGAGTAGTGGTTTTTTCCTGTAACTTGCGGTATGGTTGAACAGCAGTTGATTCGCGCACAGTATCCGGAATTTGAGCCTGATTTGGTGAAAAGTATCGCAGAAGCTGCGGTAATGAAAACCTTCGAACCCGGCGACTATCTCATGAAGACAGGTCAGCACTTCCGGAATGTGATTTTGATTAACAAAGGAATTGTAAAAGTGTATCGTGAAGATGACGAAGGCAATGAGTTTTTAATGTATTACCTTGAATCGGGGCAAGCTTGCGCGCTTTCTATGATTTGTGCAGCCCGTTTTGAA
Source organism: Bacteroidota bacterium (assembly GCA_947459155.1). Lineage (GTDB taxonomy): Bacteria > Bacteroidota > Bacteroidia > M30B66 > M30B66 > CAMCXT01. The sequence goes on from CANHCM010000117.1 coordinate 5,662, forward strand.
GCCAGTCAACTTATGGCCAAAGCCGAAACGGAAGTGGAGGTGATGGCCGTTCCATTAGCTAAAATGGATGAGTGGATGGCCAATTATAAATCATGGTATTACTTCGTGTTGCAAAACTACCGCGCTCGCTTCGATGAAGTGCTCACTACACTTGATCATGTGGCATTCAGGAATATGGACGAGCGTCTGGTCTTTTTTCTCAAGCGCTACTCCGATACCCATAAAACACTAAAAATAAAGCAATCCATCACGGATATTGCCTCGGAACTTAATTCCTCACGCGAGGTCATTTCCCGATTATTGAAGAAATTGTCAGAAAATGGTGTGGTAAAATTAAATAAAGACCACATCGAATTACTCAATTTATCGGCCTATTTGCACTGATTGCCATTGGTTGTGATGTTTATCACGAAACATCTGCACAGAGTAATGGAATTTTGTCCCAAAATCAATTATGGAGATTCTGGGATACATTGCTTCACTGGTCATTGGCATTTCATTAGGACTAATCGGGGGCGGCGGTTCTATTCTTACTGTTCCGGTTTTGGTTTACCTTTTTAAGGTTGATCCGGTGGTTGCCATGGCTTATTCCTTGTTTATTGTTGGGGCAACAGCATTGGTTGGTGCCATTCCAAAGTTCAAAGAAGGGCTTGTGAATCTAAAAACAGCAATAATTTTCGGAATTCCTTCCATTGTAGCGGTTTACCTCACAAGGAGTTTTATCGTTCCGGCAATTCCAGAGCTTCTTATTGAGATTGGCAGTTTTAAACTTACACGGGCCATATTTCTAATGGGTGTTTTTGCCATTTTAATGGTCGCAGCATCAATTTCCATGATTCGAAAGCCCAACAAAAAAACTGATAGCGAAATCAAACCACAGGTATTTAACTATCCACTGATATTTATCGAAGGAAGTGTGGTGGGAGTACTTACCGGTTTAGTGGGGGCCGGCGGTGGATTTTTAATTATTCCAGCTCTGGTCATTTTAAGCAAATTGCCCATGAAACAGGCGGTCGGAACCTCTCTTTTAATCATCGCAGCTAAATCACTCATCGGTTTTACAGGCGATTTGGGTAAATATCAGTTTGATTGGACACTCTTACTCAGTGTTTCCGCCCTTGCTATAATCGGAATATTTATGGGCAATGTCCTGGCCCGAAAAATCAATGGCGACGATTTGAAGAAAGGCTTTGGCTGGGTTGTGTTAATTATGGGAGCTTATATTTTGCTTTCCCAAATCTACAATCTTTAATTTTTTCGTTTGCTGAAGTAAGTTTTCTAAAAGCTTAATCAGGGAGCTTAAGTGCCATTTTCGAAGCTATTTCGTTTCAATCCTCATTCAATAATTCTTTTGATATTCTTTTCTTTCATTGGTGAGTAGGGCCGTGTAGCAATTTCTCCCCCGGTGAAATGAGAATTTTTAAGGCTGCACAATTTCTTTATGAAGCAGTTCAGCTGAAGAGATCGAAAAAGCGGAGTAAAAAAATTACAGTAGTGATGGAAGTCACGAATCAAGCCGAATTTCCGACGGAATTTTGTCCCATCAAAATGAAATATTCATCATGAAAATCGAACAAATCTATACAGGTTGCCTTGCACAAGGCGCATATTTCATAGAAAGTAATGGCGAAGCCGCTGTAATTGATCCCTTGCGGGAAGTTTCGCCTTACATCGAGAAAGCCCAAAAGGCGAGCGTTAAAATCAAATATGTTTTCGAAACGCACTTTCATGCCGATTTTGTTTCCGGACATCTCGATTTGGCCACCAAAACAGGTGCAAAAATTGTGTTTGGCCCCAATGCTAACCCCGATTTCGACGCACACATCGCTGAAGATGGCGAAGTCTTTCAGGTAGGTAATATCTCCTTAAAAGTATTGCACACTCCCGGACATACCATGGAAAGCACCTGCTATTTATTGTTGGATGAAAGTCAAAAAGAGGTTGCGCTCTTTAGTGGCGACACACTCTTTATTGGCGACGTAGGAAGGCCCGATTTGGCGCAGAAAGCGGCCCACCTCACTCAAGAACAACTGGCAGAAACTTTATTCGATTCGCTTCGGAATAAAATTATGCCTTTATCCGACGAAATTGTAGTGTATCCTGCACATGGCGCCGGTTCGGCTTGTGGGAAAAACATGAGTAAAGAGACCTCCGATACGCTGGGGAACCAAAAGAGAACAAATTATGCGCTAAGGGCCAATATGAGCAAAGCGGAGTTTGTAAAAGAGGTGACAACCGGACTGATGCCTCCTCCAGCTTATTTTCCGCTGAATGTGGCTATGAATAAAAAAGGGTATTCCAGCATCGACGATGTTCTTCGGAAGGGAACTACGGCATTGAGTCCAGCTGCTTTTGAAGCCGCAGCCAACGAAACTTCTGCCATTATTCTCGACACGCGCGACGCACAATCTTTTGCCCGGGCATTTATTCCCAATTCTATAAATATTGGTATTGATGGAGGATTTGCACCCTGGGTAGGCGCATTAATTCCCGATATTCAACAACCCATTTTACTGGTGACTGACGATGGGCGCGAGGAGGAAGTGGTTACTCGCCTGGCCCGTGTTGGCTACGACAATACCCTTGGTTTTTTGCAGGGAGGTATTCAAAGTTGGATGGCCGATGGCCGGGAGTTGGATCAAATTCAATC